>JAPPIY010000052.1:3781-7806 GCA_026914095.1 Oligoflexia bacterium | reverse complement strand
ACCGTGTATAAAACTGAATAATGAAGGATCGTAGTAAAAACCACGAAAAGGATCAACAGGAAGAGTAAGAAGCATATCAGATATGGGAATCATGTCTCGTTTTGATTGAGGGCTTGTTTGTGGATAATAGCTGATAAAATTTTCATAACCGCTTTGCTTAATGAAGGTTAAACTGCTCTTATTGAAAAAATCCAACACTTGTGGAGAGTGACAGTCTTCTACATAAAGATCATTGCCATAGTCATATTTGAGAAGATTCTTTATGGCTTCTAAAATTAAAACCTGCTCCTTTCCTTTTGAGTCTTTGACATGACAGCTCATTTCCTCTAAATCCATCAATTCCATTACAATTTCTGAAAGCTTCTCTCGTATTGGGTAATAAAGAGCATATTCTTTGCTGTTCTGTCCATTTTTTATTAGAGCTGTATATTCATCTATAGAGTCTTGATCATTTAAAATATAGCTGGTATTATCTAGTTGGTGTAGGGATTCCAGGTAATTGTTTCTCAACTGTAGCCATCTATTATACAGGAAAAATGTTCTGGCTAATAATGTGGCTATTATAAACCCTAGCTTGTGGGATGTATTGTCGTTAGGATACACATAAGCATATCTGATGGTTTTAAATAAATTTTCGTCTAAGTCATATCTGTATCGCGCTCGATTAAGCTCTCTTCTTAAAGATAGGATGTCATCTTCCGCAATTTCTTTTGGATTTCCGCCATAATCATGAGGATAACACAGAGGCTCTTTTATTTTTAACTCGTCAGAACAGTGCAGGTAATTTTTTCTGTTTTGAAGGATATTTTCTGTTAAAGCTTTTTGCTGTTTAGGATCAGGATCTATATTTAAATTTTTTAGAGAAACTTCTTTTTTACCAACTGTATTTTTTTCTATTGTCTCTATTTCATCTAAATAAAGATACCTTAAAGCCGCTAGATCATACTTTCCTAAAAAGGTCATCTCAGGGTGATCAAATTTAGTGTAGTCCATGACACTGGAAGAATGGGCAATTTTTTCAATTGAATCTATATAAGGAAAAACAGCTTTAATTTCCTCCTCAGACTGATAGTAGTTTTCACTATCCACTGAAGCTTTAAAGTTATGGGCTAAGCCAAAACTGTGCCCCATTTCATGCAAGATAAGTCCTAAAAGAGCCTGCTTGGTTAATTCCTTTCCACAAGAAATAATTGTTTGTTTATCACTAAGCTCCCGCCTTGGCCTTAATTGGCTGTGAGCGCCTTTTATGAGTTTTATAAAACTATCTACTTCAGGGCATTTCTTTTGAATTTGATCCCTTAAGTAAGGAGAAACCACATGATCTTTATCCGCTCTTTTGTCTTTTTGAAAAATTTCGTATCGGATATAGTCTCTCACTGTTTTATCAAAAATCTCTTCTTGAGTGTGTACAATCATGTTAGCTGTTGTTCCTATAATCTGTCCTGTGTCAGGATTGACATAAGAGGGGGCTACCCCTAATATTCCAGAGCCTCTGCTTGATAGGTCTTTTGTTTTAACTAAGTTGATAATATTATACCTCAGGTCTCCTAGGTCTTTTTCAATGTATTTTCCGTGTTCTTTTACTAGTTGTATTTGGATTTTTTTATCTGAGTCTTTAGTGAGGTATTCAAAGGCTTGATTGTAAATATCAACGGCTTTCTGAGCAATTTCTCTATACTCAGGATCGGTGGTTGAGTTTTTTGAAAAGTGCCATTTTATTGTTTTTGCTTTTGTTTTCTTTTCTTCATCTGTATTTAAGCTGGTGTTAAACCGGATCATGCGAAGATGATCTAATCTTTCGCTTTCTGTTACTTCGGCCCGTTTTCCTTCATCTTGAGGATTTGACCACAAAATGCCAAAGACATGCTTATGATCATTTAGGAACCATTTTTTAGGGACAAAGCCGGCGGTATCCACAGCCCTAGCTCTTAAGTAAGAGACTTTCCGTTTAATAGCTTTGTCTTTCACTGTAACTTTTTGAATGTAAGACAAATAATCGGGAGTTATAGTTAAGCTTATTAAATCTATTCCCATTTTTACGAAGTCAATTTGCGTATAAGGGCGGTTGATATAATCAATATCATCTTTTTCTCTTTCTCCAAATGTTATAAATTGATTGTTTCCTTTTTGATTTGTCTCAAAAGCCCGCCGTTTCACCGGAAGATGGCCCAAGTAACCTCTATTCCTCTCTTCCACATCACCGCTCATATCTTTGAGGTTAAAGCTGTCCCGCTCTTTCTCCATTTTAATGAGCCGGGCGTTAAAGGGAGCTAACTCTCCTTCTCTGCTTGCTGTTTCAATATCGCCTTCTGAAAAATACCATAGCCCTTCAAAATATTCAGCAGGAAATAAATCTTTTTTTAATGTGGTTAGATATTCATAACTTTGTTTGTTATCCGGTTTCACTTGGATGTATTCCGCATTTTGCAAATGGCTTTCCTCACAGTTGGCGCGGCTTTCAAAGGTTTTTTCTCCTTTTCTGTTAGTTATAGTTTCCGCTTTACAGTATTTAATAGGGTAGCCTATAAAAGGGACAGCATAATATTCATTTTCAGCTTTATCTTTGGAATCATAATCTCTCATTTTGCCGTCTCTAAATACTTTCAGGGAGGTTCTTTCAGTATAAGGCAGTTCATTCAAATTTTTAGAAGCTTTAAATAAAACTAAATAATTCCCCCATATTTTAAAAATGATGTGGTATTTTGTGTTTAAATCTCCTGTGAACTCTTCATCTGTTGGAAGAAAATTTAACAAGAAAGGAAAGGCCTTGTCATTTCCCTGTCCTTTCTTAATATTAAAGGAGGTATTATAAAATTTATTTTTAAAATTCAGGTTTCCCTCTAGCTTTAAGCCTTTTGCGCTTTCAGTGATTTCTGAAGTTGAAACAGGCTCTCCATTTTCAGAGGTTTCAATGACAAGCTGTTTGCCTTCAATGCATTTTAGGCCATAGAGATCATCGTCTTGTCCTTGAGCAAAACGATGCCTTACACAGTTACGCTTAATGTAGTCTTTGCGAGCTTTATTGCTGGAATTTAAAGAGCCATCATTAATATTCGCGCTTTTATTTCCAAAACAGGAGGATAAACTTAGAATTAAAAAGCTTATAAATAGTTTATACATAGAAATATTCTCCTCCTTATTTAAACACAGCGCTTTAATCAAAAACAGCTAATCTAAGATATTTATAAGGACATTTAAATTTAATATAGTAAAAGCGCTTATTAAACTTAAAAAAACATGGAAAATTTTATAAACTTAAAGAAAAAATTATGTTTTACATAAGATTTTTTTACAAAATGAAATTTAATGTAATCTAATGTATGTTCTCTTTGAGTTGTCCAGCCAGAGAAAATATTAACAAAACTTAAGCTGGCGCAGGTTTTTTTTATACTTTATTGCGTCTATATTTTTGTTCTTATACTGATCTGGCTTGAGCTTTCCTCTCTTTTGTCACTCCCGCAAAAGCGGAAGTCTATTTGGAAACTGAAAAATTCAAACAGGATTAGTATAATTTTGATAGAGATGAGAAAACTCTTTATAAGAAGAGAGATCATGAGTGTTATGAAAAAAGGTCAGAGCGGATATTCCCAACAGCTCCTGCCTCAAAACTTCTGAATTTGAAAACTCAGAAGGGCGAAACAAATGGTAAGTCTCAACAGGGTTTAATTTGAATTTAACGTCGGACTGATAGAGTCTATAGCCTAAATCTGTGTCTTCAAACCCCCAGCAGGTGTAGTTTTTTCTAAAAGATCCCGCCTGCTTGAAAAGACTTGCTTTAAGGCATAAGCTGTTAGTTGAAATGTATTTCCAGGGAAGTTTTTTTTCATTCCAGTTTTCTGCTGTCGCGTAAAAATTTTCCCAATAATCGTTGATTTTAATAAAAGTGTGTTGGGCTTTATTTATATCTTTATAATTAGAAGGGGCTGATTGAGTCAGGTGGTATCGAGGATGTTGAACAACATCATTTGTTTTTAATAGCCGGCAGACAGAAGATATATAATGAGGGGGCGTTAAAATGTCAGCAT
>JAPPIY010000052.1:0-3771 GCA_026914095.1 Oligoflexia bacterium | reverse complement strand
GCTCTAAAACGGTGGTCTTTGGGGCCTGTTCTGGGAAAATCTCTGGGTAAAAATATAAATTTAAAATTCATTTGTTGTAAAAGCTTTAAAGTTTTTAAGGATTGAGAGAGCTTTTTTTGACTGCCGTCATCTACGACAATCAGCTCCCATTCATTTTTAGGAAGATCCTGCTGGTAAAGATGCTCTAAAGTGAGAGCAAGCTCTCTTTCACAGTTGTAAGCGGTTATAATAACAGAAGCTTTTAATTGGCTGTGAGAAAAGTATTTATTAAATAAACTGTTCCAATAAGACTGTTTTTTATTTTCTTTATAAAAGGGAAAAGCCTTGCCTTCTAAATCATATACAAGCTCAGGCTTGTTTTCTGGCTCTAGCTTTAAGTCTTTAGGGATGGATAGATTGTAAATATCATAGGGAGGAGGAGGGTAATAAGATTTCTTTAAAAAATCATACATTTCTTTTGAATTGTAGAGTTCAGTCTGCGCTTGGTGAGAGCAGGGAAAATGGACAAAAACAGATAAAGCTTTGTTTTTGGAGAAAGGGGAGAGTTTAATTAAAGAAAAGTTATTGAAAGGGCTTTTTGAGCTGTTGGTTTTCTTAAAAAAGAAGTCTTTACATTTTGTAATGATACGGGTTCGGGTTGAATTTTCAGTCTGTTGTTCTGTCTTTCCTCGGAAGATGGAACTCCTGCGAAAGCCTGTCCTCGTGGAAACACAGGGGCGGGAATCTTTAGAGAGCGCTTTAAAACTCAAACCGAATCGGTCTAACAGCTGACATCTATTTTTTAACTGCTTGTTATTTTCCGCTGGATTTTGACCGTATCTTTTATTTAACTGCAAGCTCAATTGATTTAAGTTCATTTTTTTGTGAGCGGGGATTGTAATATAAAAGGAGAAATTGCTGTTTTCCAATTCTTGTAAAAGCAGGCTGTCATAACTTTCTAAATTCAATTCCAAATAGAGTTTTGTGTGTTTATATTTAGAAAATAGTTTTTGAAAGCTTTTAAAAGAGAGTTTATGGACAGCTAAAATAAAATGGCGAGGATTTAAAACAATCCATTCTGCTAATTTATGTTTTTCAGGATGAAAGACAAAATTCCAGGGAAGCAGGATGCGCTTATACCCTGCCCGAAAAGCCTTATCCGCCTCTTCTTTAATACTTATGAGATTTTTTTTCGCGTCACAAAGCCCGCCAAAAAGAAACAAAGAGGCTTCTGTGGAGAATTGACGGTTCACTCTTAAAACATAAACCTTGAAGTTTTTTTTGGAGGCCGGCCGAGTTTTTAATAAAAGCTGTTTCATAAATGCCTCACTCAATAGTATAATGCTTCAGCTAGCTAAAAAGTTCAAATCCTCATATTTATTAGCAGGGTAAATTCAGGAAAAGGATTTAGTGTTGCTGGCAAAAACAGTTAATAGGCAAATTTTCTGTTGCCTCTAAAATAGTAATGGCTATATCATAGTCTATATGAATAAAGTCAGATATTTAAAATCTCAAGCGCCTAAAGATATGCGCGGGAAAATGGCCTGAATAATTCTTTTGCTATTTCCACTGAATCTTATTTGAAATTTTATCCCAACCTTTTTCAGTTTTCTCTGAAGCTAAACTCCCGCAAGATACACGCTCGCGGAAGCGCGGGGCGGGGAATCTTTCAAAACCTAAAATCAGGTTACTTCTCTGTCATTTTTAGGACAATAGTCTGGTTTTAGGGGCTTTTTTATCCAATGCTGAAAATTTCAAGTTAATATAAAGGCCAGTCTTAGATTTAAAAGGCTGGCTTTTTATTGAGTGATAAAATTTGTGATTGTTTGAATGCTAAATAAATTTATACTTTTTGTTTCATCTTTAGTTTTGCTCTCTTCTTGTAATTTTGGAGGAGGCCTGAGTGTTAGGCAAAACTATCCTTCTGTGGGGGAAGGATCAGCTCCTTCCGATTCAGAGTATCTTTATATTGATTTAGATGTAGATCGGTATGAATCTTCTGGAAGTCTGATTCCTTTTTATGAGATCAGCACAACAACGGAATATGACGATGCGGAAGAAAGAGACAGCCTTTCCAACTGTGAAATTTATTATGAACCTTCTGATGAAGAAGATGGGGTTGGAGAAAAAATAGCATCTGAAGGAAATTTAATTTGTATTCTGGATCTTTTGGAGTATGATTTTATGGTGAAAGAGACTCATATTGTTTATAATTTTCCTGAAGGAATGTGTGATTATATTCGAACTTCTCTGCCTTGGCATTTCAATCATGAGATTTTACAGGGACCGATCGTGCAGAATTGTACAGGGCCTGGTGGAACAGATGGTGACGGGAATCCCACTGAAGGAGAAGAGGGTCTTTGCGTGGTAAATTCAGACAGCAATTGCGAGCCTTGTTTAACAGAAGATGTGGAAGAAGAGGATTTTTGCCTTGCAAGCGCTACTATTGGTGAAACTGTTGTGAGATGCTGTAGCGGAGGAAGTAAATCAGATGGTGCCGAGTGGATACCGGACCTACAGTGTTTTGGAGGGCCAAGCGTGATTGCTGAAATAGAAGGCGGTGAAAGAGAGTTTTATAGACATATTCTAGAAGAAACGCCGGCAGGAGGCTTGAATCGGGGTATAACATTGCCTGATTTAGTCTCAATCAATGGAGCGCACAGCCGAATCAATAGTCTTACTGGGCGTGTTTCAGTGAGCTCTCCATTTGCGAATTATTTGAAAATTTTGGATCAATCCCCAGATAAATTAAAAAGTGTAAGACAAAGCAGTCTTCCTGATTTTTTACAGGACTCTCCTTATTATGATTATCGGCCAAATCCGTTTTTTGAATTTACTTGCTTAGATGGAGCTGGGGAAGTGTTACATAAAATTTTACTGATGATAAGGGAGTGGAACACTTATGAAGAATTTAGAGAGTTTTATAATGAGGGCGGAAATGATTCCGCAGATCCTGATGTGGAAGGAGCAGAAGGAGAGGATTGTGACTATGAAGATTTCAGCACCATAGAGAATGAGGTTCAAGCCTGCAATGATTTATTGGATCTGGATGATATAGAGAACTGTCAGGGCTATGCATGGTGTTCTGAGTTTAATAGAGGTGGCGGAATTTATCCGAGAATTAGATATTCAGAAGCTCCAGGTAGCTCTTCCTCCGAGTAAAATATACTTTTGGCTCAAGATACTTTAAGTTGACTTAAAATAAGGTTAACTTATTGTTATCACTATGAAAAGCAAGTATTTTATTCGTTCAAGGATTTCAGAGGCTAAATTTAGAGAAAGTTATATTTCCGGGAGAAATATAACTAAAGCTATCTTCAGGAGATTTAACAGCTTGTCAAATAGCTTTATTTTCTGGTGTCAGCAGGATGTGTGTGAACAGAATTTTAAAATAAGTGAGAATAAGGATTGCTAAAGGTTACGAAAGAGCAAATTTTCGCAAAGTCCGCTCCTTAATTTCTCCAGAAGGGGGACTGAAAGGAAATATAACATTGCCTAATTTGATTTCAAAGCAATTAAAAAATTTACATGATGTCTCAAAGCTTCACCTTTAAAAGCCAGTTGTTAGCTGTTTAGCCGATGCTGAAAAAGCTCTAACTAATTGAAATTATACTGATCTTATTTGAATTTTGCGCCTTATTTGTTCAGACTGATCCCATCAGCCTGAACTCTCGCGAAAACGAGGGCGGAAATCTATTTTAAAGCCTGAAATTTTCAAACAGGATCAGTATATTTGCGAATTTATGATTTTAAGGAAATAATATTTGACAATGTAAAAAAGTTGTGTCCGCC
>JAPPIY010000144.1 GCA_026914095.1 Oligoflexia bacterium | reverse complement strand
GGCTCCAGAGTTATTTGAAAGTGTTTCTCTATGGATGAAACAATACAATAAAGGCCCTATTCAGCCTTAAGTCCTAGCTTGACTCAATTCTCTCTATTTATTACACTGACATCTGCTGGCTTAAATGTTTTACTGAGAAATGGCGGGAAAGCCAAGGATATAGAGATGAAAAAACTGACAATATTTATTTTTTTATTTTTCTCTTTTTACTCTCAAAGCAATGAATTGTCTTGCAACCAGGTTTATTACATACAAATACGGTTTTTAAAAAATCATATTTTATATAATCAGATGACAAATGCCTTAAAAACCCGAACTTTAAATCAGTTTATTAAAAACTTGGACAGTGAAAAAGTCTATTTCCTAAAGTCAGATATAGAGAATATCAGAAGAAAAAATAAGAGGCTTTTTAGAGACTTAAAAAATAGAAAATGCAACGGGCTTTACTCTATTTATAATATTTACTCTAGGAGGGTGAAGGAGCGAACGGCTTTTGCTAAAGAGTATTTAAGCCATGGGTTTTCATTTGATAAAAAATTAACTTATACCACAGATGAAGATTTAAAACAGCGCCCCAAGGATGCAAAATCGGCTAATTTAAGAATGAAAAGCTATATTCAATACCATGTAGCTAATGTTTTTTTATTTGAAAAGGATTTAAAAAAATCGGTAGAGCAAGTTTCTTACATACTTAATAATCTCAATAAACAGGTTCAGTCTTGGAAGCCTCAACTCAATCGGAAAGAGAGGAGAGAATGTAAGAGAAAAAGTAAAAACAGCTTTACAGCTTGCAAGCCAACCAAATGGTTTTCCAACTATCTTAGCGCCTACAGCCAAACTTTAGATTCTCATTCAAGCTATATGGATAATGAAGATTTGGAAGAGTTTAATATTTCTATGAACTTGAAGCTAGAGGGGATCGGAGCTTCCTTAAGCTCTCGTTTTGGTTATACTATTGTGGAAAAATTGATTCCAGGAGGTGTGGCGGCCCGGTCAAAGCAAATACAGGTTAAAGATAAAATTTTAAAGGTAGGGCAAAAACCGAATCAATGGGTTAATATTTTTGGAGAGAGAATAGAAGATGTTGTTTCCATCATAAGAGGCCCTAAAGGAACACCCGTTTATTTACAAATTTCCAGAGCGCAAAAAAAAGGGAAAAATAAAATTTTTGTTGTCCGGCTCATCAGGGATCGTGTGGATTTAATAGAGGAGGAGGCTTCTATCTCTTATCATAATATAAAAGGCAAAGCCGGGGCTGGTTATAAGATAGGTTTGATAAAAGTGCCTTCTTTTTATGGTTCAGGTGTTTTTGGCAAATCGGTGAGCCGAGATGTAAAAAGACTGTTATTTTCGGCAAATCGGCAAAACATACAAGCTCTTGTCTTAGATTTGTCTTACAATAGGGGAGGATCTTTAGATGAGGCGGTTGAGTTAAGCGGTTTGTTTTTTTCTGTTGGAAATGTAGTCAAGCAGTCAGAGAGAAAAAATAATAAAACCTATACTTTTAAGGACAGAGATGAAAGGGTTTTTTATACAGGGCCTTTAGTTGTGCTTGTCAATAGACTCAGCGCCAGCGCCAGTGAAATTGTGGCAGGGACTTTGCAGGATTACCAAAGAGCTGTTGTTGTGGGCGGAGATCACACTTTTGGAAAGGGAAGTGTTCAATCTGTAGAGGTTTTGCCCAATAAGCTGGGCGCTTTAAAAACAACAGTGGGCTTGTATTTTATTCCAAGCGGCCGCTCCACACAAAAAGAAGGTGTTATCTCAGATATTGCTTTCCCAAGCGTCTTTAATATAGAGAAAATCAATGAAAAAAGTCTAGACTATGTTTTGCCTTCAAAAAAAATCAAGAGTTTCAAATCAAGCCCCATGGAAATATTTGCAAGAGGAAAGAAAAATTGGAAGCCTATTGACAAAACAATTATTAAAAAATTGAAGGAGCAGTCTCAAAAGAGAATTGCTAAAAGCGAGGATTTTATAAAGATCAAGAAAAGTCTGGCTGAGATTCAACAAAAAGAGAAAAATCAAAAAAAAGTGAGTATTGCTGAGGTTTTAGAAGGAAAAAATAAAAGAGAGGAAGAAGAAAAAGCAGAAGAAAAATCTGAAATGGAAGAAGACAAGAAAAAGTATTTTTCAAGGCCAGATGTTCAAGAGGCTTTAAATGTAGCAAAAGATTTAGCCTTTGTTCAAAAGAAAGAAAAGCCAAAAAGCTTTGCCTTTTTTAGGCCAAGTCGTTTTAAATTCGCTGTTTCCCCGCTTTTAGTCGCATTTTTTCAAAAGAGGTCTTTTTATTTTTCTGTTTTATCGCAGTTTGATAGGATTGACACAGCATTTTTCTATCCTTTGGAAACAAAAGTTTGCAGGCAGGCTCAAAAACGGAAATTTCTAAATACATCCGTTCTATTTGAAGTTTCAGGCCAACTTGTTCCGTCTTTCCTCCAGCAAATGGAACTCCAACAGAGCAAGTTCTCGCAAAAACTTGCCCTTGTGGAAATGGAGGCAGGAGGCGGAAATTTTTAAAATAACTTAAAAACTAGAATTTATAATTCTATATAACTATGACAAAACAACTGAGTCTTTCCAAAGAGCAACTGATTAAAATTTATGATCTAATGGTGAAAGCCAGAGTTACAGAAGAGCGTTTGATACATATCTATAAACAGGGCTTGGGTTATTTTTGGATTGGAGGCCCTGGTGAAGAGGCTTTTGCTGTGCCTTTAGGCTTGTTAATAGATAAAGGGCGGGGAATCAATAAGGACTGGCTTTATTTGCATTATAGGGGTCTTCCCACTTTAATTGCAATGGGGCTTAGTATGAAGGAGGCTTTTAGAACTGTATTAAATAAGGCAACGGATCAATCCTCTGGGGGAAGAAATTTTGTCAATCATTACAGTTTGCCTCAATGGAATGTAGCGCCTGTCACTTCTGTTATCGGAGTGCAGTACTCTATGGCTATTGGAACGGCTTATGCTCAAAGCCGAACAAAGGACAGTAAAAGCTTAACTGTTGTGACCGGTGGAGATGCTGGCTCTCATGAAGGAGACTTTGCCACTTGTTTGATTTGGTCTTCCCGGCCTAAAAAAGAGTTGCCTCTTCTTATCACTGTTCAAAACAACCAATGGGGCATTTCCACCAGCTATGCCAATCAACATGGCAGTAAAAGCATTGCCGACAGAGCCAGGGCTTTTCAAATAGAAAGTTATGTGATTGATGGAAATGATCCGGTTGAGAGCTATCATCAGCTTAGCCAAGCTATCCAAAATATTCGTAAAAATAGAAGACCTGTTTTTATTGAAGCTAAAGTGTCTCGGCTGTATGGTCATTCTTCCGCTTCTGGAGCCAACTATGTGAAAGAGGAAGAGTGTTGTGTTAAAAAATTTGAAAGTTTTTTAATTAAGGAAAAGCTTCTCACAAAAAAGCAAAGTGAAGAAATCTGGTTTAACTACAAAGAAGAGGCTAAAAAAACACAGCGGGAAGTGATGAAAGAAGAGGATCCTCAGGGAAATACTATATGGAATTATATTTATGATAAAGGAGAGAATGCGGATTGGAGAAAATTTTAAAATTCAAGCCAGATGAGTGTAAATATAAAGGGAATGGGTATTATATATTTGACTTTCCATAAGGGCTTTAAAGCTAAGAAAGTAAAAGAGTTTCTAGCAAAAAATAGGAGTCATAAAATACAAAGTTAAGTCTATAATTCCTAAGGGAATAAGAATTAAAACTGATTGGTTTTTAAAATAGAGATGAAATTTAGTTTTAAACAGTAAATATTTAAGAGAGCTTTTTATGGCTACAATGGTTCAAGGGATACGAATGGCTCTTCATTATGGAGAGAGGCATTTAGACTTAAAAGATATTTTTGGTCAGGACGCAGGCCCTCCTCTTGGTGGAGTTTTCACAGCCACTCAAGGCTTGAAAACCGCTTGGAACACTCCTTTGGATGAGAGAGGTATTGTTGGAACAGCTATTGGGATTGCTATGACCGGCCAAAGGTGTGTTGGCGAGATTCAATTTGCTGATTATATATTTAACACCATTGATTTGTTAAAATTAGCTGGAAACAATTTGTGGTGCAGTCATGGCCAGTTTCCTCTTCCTTTGGTTTTGATGACACCTAGCGGGGCGGGAATACATGGCTCTATTTATCATAGCCACAGTTTTGACAGCTGGGCTGTTAGGCTGGCTGGCTGGAAGGTTGTCTGTCCCTCTAATGCTTTAGACGCTTATGGTTTGATGATATCTGCTATTTTAGATCCCAATCCTGTTTTATATTTAAAGCCAAAAGCTTTGTTGAGGGTGAAATCTAAAGATAAAATTCCAGGAGAGCCTGAAGATGAAAAAGAGCTAAAAAAAAGAATTGACGCTCCTATAGGCTCGGCCAGAGAAAATTGGAAGCCCAACTGGCCTCTTCTTCAAGAGTATAAAGTTCCTATCGGAAAAGGGAAAATTGTTCAAGAGGGGGAAGATCTGACATTGATCAGTTTTGGCCGATCTTTTTACCTTTGCGAGCAGGCTATAAAAAACTTAAAAGATGTAAGTGTGGAATTGATTGATTTAAGAAGTTTATACCCTTATGACTGGAAGCTTATCAAAAGCTCTTTTCAAAAAACCAGAAGAGCGCTTATTGTAAATGAAGACACAGAAGTGGCTAATTTTGCTGAACATTTAGCCTATCGGATGGTTCAAGAGGGTTTTTATCATCTTTTAGCTCCTCCTTCTGTTTTATCGGGAAAACAAGTCCCAGGGGTGGGTTTAAACCCTAATTTAGAATCCGCGACTGTTCCTCAGGTTTCAGATATTCAAAAAGAGATTCAAAAACTTATAGCTGATTCTTGGTAGTTTTGACTTCTCTCAACCCTTTGATTTGAAATCTCTTTAAAACAAAGTTTTTAGCGTTTTATGAATGAAACTGTCATAAGATACGAAATAAAACAGAAATCCAAATTATAGAAATTTCAAAAAACAGTGGTCAGACACATTATAAGTCTGCATTTTCAATTGAAGCGCAAACTTTATAATTTACACCTATACTTTCAAAGTGCTTTTTTCCGCATTTGATTTTATCCCTAGCTTTGCTTTTGTCTATTGAAGTTTTAATTTCTATATTCAACTTTTTTACGATTGAAGGCATTGGAAATCAATCAAGCTCGCCTGCAAGTTCAGCTGTTGTGTCGCTTGCCGGATTTTATTTATAAAAATCTGGCCAGACTCTGGCTGATTCCTTTTTTAGCTATTACTTCTATCCCTGTTCGTTATTTATTGGATCTTAGCTATTGGACTTGGTTGGCCATTTTATCGGCAGTGGTTTTTTTGTTTTGGTTTATAATTATCTTGGGAATTATATACTTGACTATCCAAAATAAAAAGACTTGTTTTTTATTTAGTTTCAAAAGTTTTTATCAGACCTTGTCAATTCCAGTAAGCTCGTCCTTCCTGTGAAAGCAGGAATCTACTTCAATTTGGTAGATTTTAGAGTGAGAAGATTCCTGCTTTCGCAGGAAGGACAGCTAAGAGAATTTGGGTAGGTTAAGTATATAATTTCAAATTTGTTGTAAAAAAACCTGATTTTTTGGCTGTTTCTTAGCTTTTTTTCTGACTTATCGGAAAAAATTATTTTAGGATTTTAGCTTGCCAGGGGGAGATTCATTGGGAAGAAAATTTTTTAAAAAATGGTTTGCAACCTGATACAGCTTTTTTCAAGCCATTGTTTATTTTTCCTATACCAGATCCTAAATGAATAAATGCGAATAAAGAAGTTATCATCGGACCACGGCCATGATTTTTATAAATTTCATCTTTGGGGCTCAGTCCTTTTTTATTTTTTCTGTTCAGTAATTTAAAAAACAGCTCTTTATCTAATGCGCGATGAAGCGCTATTATTTCTGTTCTCATAGAAGGAATATCTCTCAATACACCTAAGCCAGCTATAAAATGAAGTATATTATCTCCATCTTTACTGACATATTTAACAATTTTATTTAGCTCGGTTTTTTTGTCATTTCTCACCATAGAGTAAATCTCAATATCACCTTCTTCTAAAAGATATTTTATCAATTTAAAAGTAGCTATGTGTCTTTTCTCTTCTAATGAATGGGTATCAACTGCCAAAGAAGTTGAACTAAAAAAAGCGAACAAGAGAATTTTTTCTAGCATTGCTGTTTATATATAATTAAAAGCTTTTTATTTTCAATTGTTTGTGAAAGAAAAATAAATAAGAGTGAAATATTTTCTTATTAGTGTCAGAGTTTTGAACACTTAACTTTTCCTTTTTAGCTAGATAAATGTAGTAAATAGCCAAAAAGTTATTTTAGATATGGCCACTTTTTCTATATAGTCAATCCTATTTAATAACGAAGCAATCAACTGATTTCGAGAAAAACTTTTTGTTCCAAATTTTTTAGAATCCAATCCACTGGGCAAGCCTCCGGGATTAGAGATTTCAACTTTATTTGCAAAAACTTCTATAAGAACAGGAACCCGTCTTTCAAAATAGTTACGATGACATACAGCATTGATAATCGCTTCCCTTAAAGCCGGTTCTGGATAATCGTCAATTTTCTCTCTTCTGGGTTTGCCTGTGATAACATATTCTGTATTCGTGTGGTTTTGAACAAAAGCTAAAGCATTTTCAATGCTGTCAATAATGTTTCCGGTATATTGCTTTCTGCTTAAAATTTTAACTTTATCTGTTCCTTTAAATAAAACACAATCCACAAGAGCATAATTCATAATAAAGTCTATGTCTTTGACAAAAAAAAACTCCTAAATTAGTCAGCTTTTTATCTGCTGTGAGGCAGTCTAAATTTTGTAAAAGAGTTTCATATTTAATAGCTCGGCTGATTTTTGAAAGCTTTAAAAAATGTCTAAAAGCTTTAGAATCAAAGTCCTGCTTAAAATCCGCTTTTTCATTCACTAACTCTTCAAAACGAATACGACCTTCTTTTTTAAATAAATCAACAATTTCGTTTCTAGTCATCTTTTGAGAGTTTGCCCTATTCTAATGAAAAAACCTCGTGAAGAGCCATAAGGTTTTTCTTCACCTTCTGGAACATTTATCACTATTAAATTCTTTTTAACTTCAACTGTGGTTTTTAGTTTTGGCTCTAACTTATTTAGTGTATCTTGAGTTTTTGAGCAGATACGATTGCTGGTATCAATTCCCTTAACTTCTCCTGTGTCTGATATTCCCATTAAAATAGTTCCTCCAGAGGAATTGGCAAAAGCGCAAACTTCATCAATAAGAGATTTATCTAAATCCTGTTTAAATTTTAATTTTAAGCTTTTTAGATATAATCTTTAATAAAATCGATCTATCGTAACTGAAATTGAAAAATTTGACAAAATAGCTTTTTATGGTTTATATAATGCGTCTAGTCATAGATGATTTTCTGGTAGTTTTACTTATGGATAAAGGCTTTTCTGAGATTTTAAGAGATTATGTTTTTCACCAGACTTCTCAGATGTTACATTTATAAGAATTATAGGCTTAACTCGGCAATGTCTATTTTTTAGTTTTTTTCTTTTTTCGTCTTTTAGTTTTCGCTTTGCTTTTAGAAGGATTTTTCTTTTCTATAATTTTTAAAGCGGATTTTAAAGTGAGCTTTTCTATGTCGATCTCTTTGTCTAAGCTGTAGTTTTTGTTTTTGTATCGAATGTAAGGGGAGTAGCCTTGTAAAACTTGCAGGCTTTCTTTATTGTGTGTCCATTCCTTAAGAGCTTTTTTTGAGGAAGATCTTTTTCTGCCCTTTTTTTCTTGAGCTAGAATTTTTAAAGCGGATTTTAAATCTAAGCTTAAAAAGCTTTCATCTCTTGGAGCGGAGCGAAAATCTCCGTCATGCACAACATAGGGTCCAAACCGCCCAATGCTTTTTTTTATTTCTTTT
>JAPPIY010000047.1 GCA_026914095.1 Oligoflexia bacterium | reverse complement strand
GAATAAGTGTTTTTTTAGGAGGAGTTGCTTTATTGATAAGAAGCTCTTTTTCAAAATAACCCCATTTTTTATAAATTTGAGTGGCATGGGTGGCTGATTCCATTAAGCTTTTTGAGCCTAAGGGATAAAGAGATATAAAGAAAAGCTCATTAGGGGCTGGGTCAATAGAGTCTTTTATACAGTCGGCCCACTTTTGAAAAAGAGATAAATTTGCTTTTAAGTTTTTTTGTTTAAAATAAAAAGGAACTTGCTCTAATAAAACACAAAAAACAGCCGGCCAAGCTTGCCGACAGATTTGTTTATGAAGTTTTATAGGATTGTATTGACTCCAACACTGAGCTATGTGTTGAATGATAATCTCACCTAAACGGGGATCAAGCCGAACCCATTGGCTGTATAAAGCCAGTTTTTGATCTAAAATTTTTGTTTTCTTGTTTTGAAGAGTGGAATAGGCAAGGGCTAGCTGTCTTGTAGAAGGTATATGTTTAAGAGCTTTCATTTTTTATCTTTTAATTTATAATTTTTTGGTTTTAATCTTCTATTCCCTCTAGGTCTAAAATATCATTTAAAAATTCAATGGCTTTGTTGTTTTGAAGTAATTTTTTTTTCATTAACTTTTCTAAATGATTTCTAACAAAAACAGGATTTGCTTTTTTTCTTATAAGTATTCTAGCATGTCCGATGTCTTTTGTTCTATGGGCGCAACATTTAAGAATCAGCAGGTCTTCAGCTCCTAGAGCATAAGCTTTTATTTTTTTGCCTTTAAAAATGAAATGCAGTCGGTCTCTAAAATCTTGAGGAAGATTATGTGTAAAACTAGAATACCAAGTATTTAACCAATCTACAGGCAGGTTTAAGTCTTTGGCTATTTTTTGAACAGCTGGTTTTATTTCATTTATGCTGACAGGTTTTAGAACAGCATCTATATCCACTGTGCTTAAAGGGCTTTCATAGGCGCATATCATAGCCGCCCCTCCGCCGACTATCATTTCAAAAGGGCGGGGCGCCAGCTGATCTAGTTTTTTTAAAGCTGTTAAGATGCTTCTTTTACTATTTAACATTTTTTTCATCTTCTCTATTTTACGACATTTTTATAAATGTCGCAATATTTTTTTGAAGTTTTATAATAGCTTTAAATTTTGCGCAATATTCAAAACGAGTTTAAGATGAATACAGGGCGGGTTAAATGTTCATTTTTCAGCAAAATGTGTGTCTAAAATTTTGAGTTTTTGCTATCTATAGGTTTGTTTTATTCTAAAATTTTAAAGCTTTTAAAATCATTTAATCTTGTCCAGTTGCCTTTACCAGTAATATTCCCTTTGCCATTTATTTTTAAACCTATTTTCTGATTGTCTGTTATTTGATAGCTGTCTAAATTTATATTATCAATTTCTTTTATTAGTTCGCCTTCAAAAATAAAAAAATTACATTTTATCGGCTTGGTTTTATTGTCAGCATTTTTGATAAAAATCCATACGCAAAAAATATTTTTTATATCATGGCTTAATTTTGGGTGAAAGTGGAATACTTCTTTATTATTTCCAGCAGAAGACTTAACTTGTATAAACTTTGTCCTTATTTCTACTTCATTTGTCTGACAACTGTTACATAAATTTGTTCTACATTTTCTTATTTCTGTTTTTCTGTTTTTTCCTTTATAGCTGGTTTTTTTTATGTATAACTCGGTGTATTTTTTACATTTTAGACAATAGTATCTAGAGATTACAAAATCAATCAGTTCGTCTATATAAGCTCTATAAACTTGCCAGCCTTCTTTATGGAGTTTGATAGCTAGCTCCATTTCTCCATACAAGCCAATCAATTTTTTATCTAAGTCATCTCTTCCCATGTTGCATTTCCTAGATGTTTTTCTATATTTTTTATAATGGATTTTTTGAATCTGTTTTTGTTTAACTCTATCCCGATGCCTATTCTGTTAAGAATGATCGCTTCTAAGGGAGTTGTAAAGCTTCCAGCAAAAGGATCTAACACTTTTTCCCCTGCTCCGCTAAACATTTTTATAGCCATCTCTGGTATTTCTTTTGGAAATGGCGCTGTATGTCCTAAGGTATTTTCTCCTTTGGAATTATATTTTATAACAGGGCTTATTTTTATAATATCTTTTCGCCACTTCCTTAAAAAGTCTTTTTCTATAAAGTTATCTTTAACTTTTAAATCATTCATTAAAATACTTCTTAAAGAAAATCTTTTGCCTCTATTTGACTTGCTTCTTTCAAAGCAATTTAGGTTCTTACATTCCCAAGACTTAATGCCAATACCTGAATAAGCGTTGCCATTCACTTTTAAACAGCCACAAACAGGGCAGGGATAAAGTGTCTCATCTTTTCTATGTTTAAAAAAAACTAAAATGTGCTCATAGCAATTTACAGGATATTGATAAAGCGGGTAGGGGGTATCTCCATTTTTATTTCTTTGGCTTTCCGGCTCTCCTTTATTCCAAATGAAATCATCTATAAAAGTAAAACCAGCCTCCTCAAATATTTTTGTAAAATAAGCTCCAAGAGGTATTCTTCTTTTTCCCCATTTTGACTTAGTGTAGATATTGTCATTATCAAAAATATCCCCCACATTAAACACAAAAGCACGATGATTGTCTAAGACACGATAGGTTTCTTTTATAATTTGTCTCATATCATCAAGGTATCTGTTTAAATTTTTCCATTTAGAATAATCTCTGGCGTTATAATAAGGAGGAGAAGTTATCATTAAGTGAATGCTCTCAGAGTCCATTTTTTTTAAGGCTTTTAGACAGTCAGACCATAAAATTTTAACTTTGGAGTTTTTCTTAGAGATAAATTTAACAAGGCTCTTATCTGATTTTTTATATTTTGATTGATAGTTCTCCTTTATAAAAGAGATATATATTTCAGAAAATTTTTTCACTATCTCTTTTTTGTTTTTTCCTTTGATATAACTGCATTTTTTAATCAGGCAATCTAGCTCTTTTTCTGTAAACTGTTTTAACAAATAAGGGGCAGATATTTTAAATATAGTCTCAAGATAGTGAGACTTAGAGTTTTTTTTATATTGATAATTTAATGTGTCTAAGTTTTGTATCTCTAACATGATTTATTTTTCTGTTTTTATTTAATCTTATCTATAAAAGATTTGGTATGTCTATTTTAAAAACAACAAGAAAAAGCGTTTGTCAAATCATTAAACGGTCGGTCAAAAATTATTTAACTGTTTTCGTAAATTAACCGGTTGTTTTTAGCTCCTTCTAGGCTAAAGGCTTAATTCTGCTTTTGTTTTTGAAGCGCTTTATACCGATTGGGTTTGAAATTTTAACATGACTTGTTCTTGTCTTCCCCCAGAAGACGGAACTCCCGCGTGAGCGGGAATCTCCAGAAAAAGCTGAAAGATTCAAACACGATCTATATAAAAAGGCTTGGTTACACTTAAACTTTCAATTAAGAGGGATAAATCTATGTTGTCTCTTATTAAATAAGCGCCGTCATAAATCAGCTGTAAGTTTCCCGTCCAATTGACAGAAAGCGCTGGCCCTGGCAAAACAGCTAAAGGCACTCCAAAATCCAAGGATTTTTTAGCTGTGAGCATAGTGCCGCTTCTCAGCTGGGCTTGCAGTATAACAACCAAAGCGGAGTAAGCTGACATAAAACTGTTTCTAATATGAAAATAAGATTTTCGCATATCTGTCCAAGGTGGAAAACTGCTGATAAAAGCTCCCCCATTGTCTAAAATTGCTGTTTTTATTGTGTTTAAGCTGTTAGGATAAAGGTGATCTAAACCAGAAGGCAAAAAGCACAAGGTTGGTTTTTGAGAGCGAATGGCAATTTTATGAGCTTTTTGATCAATGCCTCTAGCTCCACCGCTTACAATGCAAATTTGTTTTTCTTTAATAAGAGAGGGAAGATAAAAATCCATCCAGTTTAAAACGAGTTCATCCGCTTTCCGACTGCCAACAAAAGTGATAGGCAAAAAATTGTTTTGAAAGGGCAACTCACCTAGAACAAGAAAGATAGGAGTATTTTCAAAAAAATCAAGAAACTGATTGGGATAAACGGGATGATTGGGAGTGAGTAATTGATAATTTCTTTTTTGGCAATACTTATAATCTTTCTCTGCTTTTTTCCACCAATACTTATGGCTTATAAGATACTCTTTGGTTTCCAGAACAGAAACAATAGAGATCAAATTTTCAGGGCTTTGTATATCTTGACTTTGTAAATTGATAAAATCTTTTCTAGTGATTTTACAATTTTGCCAAGAAAGTAAAGAAAGATAGTCAAACCAGTTCATCTTGCTTTATATACTTGCAAAATAGGGAACTGAAATTATAGGCTTTTAGAAGGGTTTTTTTAAAAAAAACCGCCGAAGTGTCGAATATCGGCAGTTTTGATTCTTGAAAACAAGTTAATAGGAAAAAATATTTAAATGTTTCTGTTTCTGCTGATCCTGCTTGAGTGAGATTCCTGCTTCCGCCCTTGTTTTCACGGGGACAGGCTTTCGCGAGGGCATGCTTTCGCAGGAGTTCAGTCTGCTGGAATCAGCCTGAACAAATAAACAGGAAGATTCAAACAGGCTCGGTATAAACTGTTTCGCATATATACTGATCCTGTTTGATTTTTCCTTTCTTCTGTCACTCCCGCGAAAGCGGGAGTCCAATGGCAACCTGTTACAGTGATAGGGTTTTATAAGTTTTCATAGTCTGTCACTCCCGCGAAAGCGGGAGTCCAATGGCAACCTGAATTTTCAAACAGGATCAGTATAAAAGTTGGAAATCTTTTTGCTAGATAAATAGCAGAATGAGATTTTTGTTTTTTATTTTCTATACTTCTTTCAGTTTTGGACAGACTTTGATTTTATCTCCTGGTGAAAAAGCCTGGATTCCTCTTCCTTTTGATCAAAAAGTAAGGTTAGGGGATAAAAGCCTGTTGATTCTGCAGAAAGAAAACAATCAAATCTCCTTATTAGCCAGAAAAGCAGGCCAGACTTTATTGATAACTGGAGCCGGCCAGTATGAGATTTTTATCTTTGACAAAGATAACAAAACAAAAGCTTTGCATTTAGAGCGGATTTTAAAAAAACTTTGGGGTTTAAGCTGGTCTCTTTCCAAAGACAATGTGTTTGAGATTAAGGGTCAGCTCTATCGTTTTTCTGATTGGTTAGAAATTATGAAAGAATGCAAAAAATATAATATTTCTTATCAATTTAAAGCCCAAATGGATGAAGAGCTTAAAAAAATTAGCTCTTACTATTTTAAAACAGTTTTACAGCAGGAAATAGAAGCGCAAGGGTCTAATCTCCCTTATGTTTTTGTTCCAACAGGGTATCCTCCGTCGCGCTATAAAAGTCTAAAAGCTTTTGGTTTAATTCCAAAAGAAGAAGAGTTTTGGTTTTTTAAAGCCCCTTTGGTTCAAATTGATCTGGCTGTGGTGGAAACTTTGTCCTCTTCCGTTTTTTCTACAGGAGGCCATTTGTTAAAACCGCTATCCCATTTTTCCTCTCTGCTGTCCTTTTTGAATTTTTTAAAAAGCTCTGGCAAAGGAAAAACCTTACATCACTCCTCACTCAACACTCAAAGCGGTAAAGAGATTCAGTTAAAATCGGGCGGACAAATTCCTTTCAATAGCTACAATTTAAAAACAGAGCAAAAAAGCGTAAACTGGAAGAGCCATGGCTTACAAGTTCATTTGATTCCCACTGTGGGAAAAAAAGATCAAATCAAACTTAAAATAAAAGCCCAGCTTTCAGAGCCTTTGTCTTTTTCCTCTTCGGATCAAGCTCCTCCTTTGAAAACACAAAATTTAGAAAGTGAATTTGTTTTAGATGACAAACAGATTTTAAAGATTTTTCAAATGTATAAAAAATCAAAAGGAAGTCAATATAAAGGCCAATTGGGATTTTTAGAATCCATTCCCAGTTTTTTATTAGGAGGACAAAACAGCTATAAAATGACTCAGTCGGTTTTTATTCAAATACAAATTTTAAAAGAGCAGACAAAATCAGAGAATTTAAAAGAGGTTTTATAATGTTAGGTTATTATTTCAACTGTCATTCTCTTGAGAGCGGGAATCTCTGTCAAAAAAAATCAAAGCTCAAGCCAGCCCATAAAAAGAGGTTTTATGATGTTAGGTTATTATTTCAACTGTCATTCCCGCGCAAGCGGGAATCTCTGGAAAGAAATCAGGATTCAACCCAGCTCAGTATAAAAGAGGTTTTATGATGTTAAATTTTAACTCCAGTAATCTTTCTAAAGAGTTTGAAAATATTTTTGCGCTTTTTCAAAACAGCTTGGAAAATAAAAACCTATCACTTCAGCCTCAAGAGGAAAAAAATAGAGAGAAAGTCATAGCGAAAATTGTTCAAAACAACAGCGCTCCAGAGAACAAACAAAGAATTCAATCTGAGTTTTCAGGCTATGGCCCTTTGGATCAGCTGTTACCTCAAGCTGGCATCAATGAAATTATCATCAATGGCAAGGATCATATTTTTTACGAAAAGCAAGGACAGATGTTTTTATTAGAAGATTCTTTTTTATCTAAAATCACCTTTCATAATATTGTGGAAAAAATAGGGACACAGGCTCGTATCACAGTAAACTTTAATAAACCCTATTCAGAAGGCAAATGGGGCCCCTTTCGGGTTTTAATCCTATGCCCTCCCATTGTGAAAGAGGATTTTCATCTTTGTTTGAGAAAACACCCTAAGCAGATATGGACTTTTGAAAAACTGGAAAATCTGGCTCCTCCATCCGCTTTAGAAATTCTTCGCCAGTTTGTCCAAGAAAAACTGAACTTCTTAATTGCAGGACCTACAAGCTCGGGAAAAACTTCTGTATTAAACGCTTGTCTGCAAGAGCTGTCCTCTTATGAGAGAGTGTTGAGCATTGAAGACACGGATGAAATCATTTTGCCCAATAAAGTCAGCACAAAACTTTTAACTCAAAGAGATATAGAAAGCGCTCGTTTGCTGATTGACCAGCAAGATCTGGTTAAACAAAGTTTAAGATTAAGGCCCGATAGAATTGTGATGGGAGAGGTTAGAGGAGCTGAAGCTAAAGATTTACTGCTGGCTCTGGCGACTGGACATAAAGGATGTATTGGAACTTTACATGCTAAAGACCATAAACAAGCCTTGTGGAAGCTTGAAACTTTAGCGCAAATGGGAGCGCCTCAATGGCAAAGCCCTACAGTTCAAAAGTTGATTTTTTCCAGCTTAGACGCTCTGGCTGTTTTAGACAAAAAAGAAGGTGTAAGACAGCTTAAAGGGCTTTACAAAATCACAGCTTTAGAATCCTCTGGTTTTTTATATGAAACTTTATTTGAAAGAAATTTTTAATCAGCCTTTGCAAACATATCCCAAACTGCGATTTTGAGTTGAGCCTGATCTCAATTTCATGCATATTTCTTTTTTTCTATCTGGCGTAAAATTAGTATCCGCATACCATAATAACAATTCCTCTAAATTTTTACTGGATTTTTGACTGTATTCTGCTATAAAGCCTTCTCTTTGCTCTTGTGTGTAATTGCTAAACTGAGTATGCAGGACACTAAAGAAAGTCATAACCTCTGATTCATTGTCTAAATTCATACTGTCAGCCACTGTCTGCAAATCTTCTAAGTTTTTTGATGGGGTTTGAAGATACTTGCGGGACAGAGAGCGAAGAATAAGCTTCTTAGAATCTTCTTTTATTTTTCCTTTTTTAAAACTCTCCACAAGTCTTTTTGCCTGAGTTTCATCCGCGACAGCTAAATTCAGCTTAACTTCTATTACAAAAGGGTTTTCCCACTCCTTTGGGAATAAATCCTTATTCCTGATGAAAGATCTTCTTTGCTCTTTTGTTAAAAGATCATACTGAAACAGCTGATCCACAACAGAAACAGCTAAAGCTCTTCGGCTGGCTGTAGGAAGTTGAGATTGTCTGGGAG
>JAPPIY010000265.1:4510-7957 GCA_026914095.1 Oligoflexia bacterium | reverse complement strand
GGACAGGTATAAAAATAAACAGATGAGATTTAAAATGACAAGGGGTTTATGAAAGCTGAAGATTTTTTATTGGTTTATTGCATGGTTCCTGATAAAAAATCAGCTAAAAAAATAGCTCATCATCTTTTGTCCTTAAATTTAATAGCCTGCGCTAATGTTTTTCCCAAAGGGCAGTCCTTTTACAAATGGAAGGGAAAGTTGGAGGAAAGCGCAGAGTTGGCTTTGATATTAAAGACTAAAAAATCTCTTTACAAGAAAATGTCAAAAGAGCTTGTTCAAAAACACCCCTACGAGTGTCCTGGGCTTTGCGCAATATCTTTTAATCAGGCTCATCCCCCTTTTTTAAAGTGGATCCATGATTCGCTTCTGTAAAAAAAACTTAGCTCTAAACTTAATGATAGTCCCGTTTTCACGGCTTTTTATATCCAATGTCTTTTTTGTTAAATTTTTATTCAATGGAAAGGCTCAAGCAAAGCAGGCAGGGAAAGCTTTTATTGACTTTATGTAAAATTTTTATTTCATTGAGAGAGGGGTTTCACTGTGTCTGAAATTATCTATGAAATAAAAAATTTAGTTAAGAGCTATTCCATTGAATCTCAAATCTTACAGGTTTTAAAAGGCTTAAATTTTACTGTTTCTAAAGGCTCTTCGGTTTGCATTATGGGGCCTTCAGGGAGCGGCAAAAGCACTTTATTAAATTTGATGGGAGCTTTGGATCAGCCTGCTGAGGGGCAGGTTTTATACTATGGAAGAAATATCAGTGACTGGACAGAAGATCAAAGGGCTTTTTTTAGGAGGGATAAGCTGGGATTTGTGTTTCAGTCTCATTATCTTCTTAAAGAGTTTACAGTGTTGGAAAATATAAGTCTGCCCGCTTATATTTCGAAGAAATCTAAAAAAAAGATTTTGGAGAAGGCTCAATTTTTATCAGAGAGCTTGGGTTTAAAAGAGAGAATCCAACATTATCCCTCACAATTGAGTGGAGGAGAATCTCAGAGGGTGGCTGTGGCGAGAGCTTTAATGAATGAGCCAGAGATTCTTTTAGCGGATGAGCCGGTGGGCAATTTAGACAGAAAAAATGGGATGATTATTAGAGATTTGTTTTTTGAGCTACAAGAGAAGTTTCGTTTGACTTTGGTTGCTGTCAGCCATGACAGTTTTTTTGCCTCTGCTTTTTCTAAAATTGTTAAATTAGAAGACGGTCAGCTAAAAGATTTATAAAACTTTGTTTTATTAAAATTTATAAATAGTTGGTTCTGGGAAATAGCGCGAGAAAAAGCTTTCAAAACAAGAAAAAAACTGAATAATTCAGTAAAATCAAGTATTAACCCGCCATGTTTTTTCCTTGCTTCTCCCACAGTTTCCCACTCAAACAAAGTCAATCACAGCGAAATTACAGCAAAAAGTGAAAATAGGGACAAGCTCTCTCTACCAAAATTATAGGTTCTATTTTCCTTTTGACTATTTTGTAATTTGAGATGGTGCTATTATCAATACCCCTCTTTTTTAACCGATATGGCTTCAAGCAATAGCTCTCTTTCTTAAAAAGAAAAACCCTTGATTCATCGCCAAAAACTAGTGAGTGTCGTCAATTATCTAGACCAAAAACTAATTGGGTAGCCTGAAAAAATAGGAAAAAATCAATAAAAAAAGCTTCTCTATCATTAAATAACTTAATCAAATAGCAAAAATAAAAGGGCTGGAAAAGCCTTATTTCTTATTTTCTAACTCAAAATGATAAGAATATACTCTGGTTTTTAGCCTATGCAATTGACAACACTTCCTAGTCTGGGAGAGGAATTAACCACAGGCAACAAACTTATCTTTGGACAAAAAATAACAAAAATCAATAAAAGGGGTAAGAAAAGCTAATAAATTACAAAAAAACCAAAAAGATTAAGTATTAAGTTGAGATGAAAAGTAAATTTTTATAATATGGTCTTGCTTAGAGGGCTAAATAATCATAAAATAAAATTATTAAGGTATGGTTTTTTAAAAAAAATTGTATTTAAATGAGTTTTATCCCTGATAGTCATTAAATCGGAGGTTTTTTATTATGAAAAGTAAAAATTATCAATCGACTAATTTAAAATATATATCAGAGAAAAGAAAAAAAGAAGTTGAAGAGGTGTTCCGCACTTTAGGTTTGAGGGATAAGGAAAACTTAGCAAATAATCCTCAAATATTTGAGGATTATAATATGCCGTTTAAACAGTTTTCCATATTAAAAAATAAAAAAACAATCTTTAGCGGTTCTAGTTAATTATGCCAAGTTGGAACACTATTTTAAAGGAAATCCAAACAGAGCCTAAAACAGACCCTTTTCTTAATGTAAGACAGAGATACATTAACCAGCTTTTTAAAAGGCGTGGCGGAAATGTTATTGCATATTATTCAGGCTGGCTTCAAAAATCAAATATAAGAGGTGTAGAAATTAATGACAATGATAAAAATTTTTTTATGGCTGTTATACATGGCTTAGAACGCAACAAAGGGTTAGACTTAATACTTCATACCCCTGGCGGTGAAGTCGCCGCAACGGAATCTTTGATTGACTATTTAACTACTATGTTTAATTTTGATATTGAAGTGTTTGTCCCTCAGATTGCTATGTCGGCAGGAACTATGATTGCTTGCGCTTCAAAACAGATACACATGGGGAAACAATCTAATTTGGGTCCTATTGATCCTCAAATTGGAGGACTCCCAGCTGGAGCTATTTTGGACGAATTTGAACAAGCGGCAAAAGAAATAAAAAAACAACCAGAAAAGATTCCTTTATGGCAGGTTATTGTAAGCAAATATCATCCTAGCCTTATACTTTCTTGTGAAAATGCTATTGAATGGTCAAAAGACATAGTAAAAAGATACTTAAAAGCTGTAATGTTTTCTGATGCAAGTGAAGAATATATTTCCGAAATAGTAGATAATCTCTCTGACCATAACCAGATGAAAGCTCATTCTAAGCATATTGGTTTAAAAGAAGCTCAAAAGATAGGTTTAAAAATTAATCCGCTGGAAAGTGATAATGAGCTTCAAGATATAGTTTTAACGATTCATCATACTTATATGCACACATTAAACAGCACTCCTGCTATTAAAATTGTAGAGAATCATATCGGAGTAGGACAAATTCAGAGCTTACAGCAACAACAGTTCACCAATAAATTTAATAGTTAGCTCCGCAATATCATCAAAGTAATCTAAGCCCTACAAATAGATAGATTAAAATAAAATGAAATGAAAGATTTATTTCAAATTGTTTAGACAGCTTCCAATGATCAATTGATATTGTCTTTTTTTTCTGTCATGATAATTTTTTTCATTGCAGAATTCTTTTCCTCTAAAGACTTCAAATCAATTATTATAAGTTTAGGGGTTCTAGGAACTTTTTTAGGTATTTTCATAGGGCTTTATAATTTTGATACATTTAATATTGTTGAAAGT
>JAPPIY010000265.1:0-4500 GCA_026914095.1 Oligoflexia bacterium | reverse complement strand
TGGATTGAAATTAGCTTTTACCACTTCTATTTTAGGGATGTTCTTTTCAATAATTTTAACAATGAAAGACACTGTTTTTCAAAGATATTCTATAGATTCTGTAGGCTTTTAACGGGGGCAAGGGTTGGTGAAGCTTGCGGAATGCTATGGTCAGCTGTGGATTTAGAGCAGAAGACAGCAAGAGTGGTTAGAAGAATAAGGTGGGACCAGAGAACAAAAAGACCTTATTTGGAAGAAACGACAAAAAGCTCGGATATGAAAGTGACTCAGCAATATGCCAAAGTAGTTGCTCTTTATAAATAGAGATACGGCAGAGAAAACCACTAAAGCTTTTGAATAGGGAGCTTTTTCTCTAACTTTTTCAGGGACGACTAAATATACTGAATCTTGTTTGAGTTTTCCTGTTGGCCAAGCTCTTTTCCTTTTAAACAAGGGTTAAAAAAACTGAATTTTCGGGAATTATATAAGTGATCCCGTTTAGGTTTTCCGGTCTGACCATCATTTCCGCGGAAGTGGGAATCTAGCTGAAATCTGAAAAATTCAAACCTGATCCGTATAATCGGAGATGATAGGCGGCATAAAAGCTTGCCATACAGCTCTTTATTCTTTATCTTCTTTTTGTTTTTATACTTATTTTGCTTTGAAATTTTAGATGGATTCCCGCTTTCGCGGGAATGACGAGTATCTATAGGAAGGGCAGAGTATCTATAGGAAGGGCAGAGTATCTATAGGAAGGGCAGAGTATCTATAGGAAGGGCAGAGTATCTACAGGAAGGGCCTAGCAGAAAGGAAGTTTAAAGTGGGAAGGGAAAAAGCAAGAAGGGCAGTTAGTCATTCCCGCGAAAGCGGGAATCTCCAAAAAACAGCTCAAAGCTTAGATAAAAGGAGGATAATGCAACGCATTATTATCTTGTTTGCTTTATTTTATCTGCCCTGCGCTTATTCGGTTAAGACGCATAAATTGTCTATTCAAGGCAATCAGCTGGTGGAAACTTCGGTTATTGAATCTCATATAAAATTAAAAAAAGGCTCAGTCTATAGCCCCAGCAAGGTTCAAAAAGATGTCCAGAATCTTTTCTCTCTTGGTTTTTTTGACGATATTAAGGTTTATACTTCTTATGATAAAAAAGGCCGGCTTAACTTATTATATAAGCTTAAAGAGCGTATTTTTATCTCTCAAATACAATTTAAAGGAAATAAAAAGCTCAGCGCGGAAGATTTAAAGGAGCTTTCTTTTGTTAAAGAATATAGTTTTTTAGATTATGGAAAGTTGAAAAAAACCATTTTAGCTATCAAAGAAAAGTATAAAGAAAAAGCTTACTATTTAGCGGAAGCGTCTCATACTTTCAAAAAAGACTCTAAGAAACAAAGTCATACTTTAATTATTGAAATCAAAGAGCATTCTAAACTTTTGGTTAAAAGGATTAACTTTATAGGCAATAGAAATATATCCTCTCAAGCCCTTAAATCTTTTATGCTGACTAAAGAAAAAAATATTTTAAGTTTTTTAGGCTCCAGCGGTGTGTATCAGCCTAAAAATGTAGATAGAGATTTACAGGCCATTCAATATTATTATCGTGACAAAGGTTATTTAAATGTGCAGGCGCAAGCTCCTGAAATTGGTATGACTCCAGATAAAAAGTTTTTATACATCACTTTTACTGTTTCTGAAGGAGCGCGATTTAAGATGGGCAAGGAGCAGTTTGCGGGAGATGGGGTTGTTTCTAAAGAGGAGGTTCAAGATCGTTTAAAGCTGGCTAAAAAAGACTACTTTTCATTAGGGGCTTTGCAGGAGGATATGCAAATGATTTCCCTTCTATATAAAAATAAGGGTTATGCTTTTGCTCAAGTTCAGCCTCGTTTTTTTCCTGATCAAATAGAGGAAGATAAAATTCATGTTTCTTTTCAAGTGGATAAAGGCATGGTTTATAAAGTGAGGCGAATTAAAATCAAAGGGATCAACAATGCCAGAGATAAAGTCATTTTAAGACGCTTTCAAATTAAAGAGGGAGATCTTTTTAACCAAAGCAAAATGGATCTGAGCCGCCAGTTGCTGAAACAGTTGGCTTATTTTGAAAAGGTGGATATTCAGGCTGTTCGCAGATCTTCTCCGGAGGTATTAGAAAAAACTGCTGAAAAGAAGACGAAGAAGATAAAAGGGACTGTTGAAAGCCCTCATAAAAAAGGAGAATTGGATCTGTTGACTCAAATCACAGAACGGGAAAATACAGGAGAGGCTTCTTTGGCGGGAGGCTATAACAGTCAAACCAGGTTATTTATTCAAGTGGGAGGAAAAAAACAAAACTTTTTAGGCTTGGATCAAAGCGTCGCTTTAAATATAACTCTTAGCAAATATCAGGAGAATTTTATTTTTAGTTATAAAAATCCCTACTTTTTAGACAGCAACTGGAATTTTGGAGTGGATATTTTTAATACAGGGCAGCGCAGTTTTACGGGTTCAGGCGGCTCTTCTCTTTTTTCTCCCTTTTCTCCTGCTAATGATTATTTAACTTACTTTCGGCAGGATACAGGATTTTCTGTGGCTATAGGTCGTCATGTAACCCATTTCTCCACTTTATTTTTGAAGTATAAATTGAATGATCTCAAGCTGTCGGAACAGAGAATTTATTATTTAAGGGATATCCCTGTTTTATCTTCTATCTTTGATTTATTATTTGGCTCAGAAGAGCAAAGCAAAACGGCTGATAGCGCTGAAGCTTCTAAAGAGATAGAAGGGGCGGATTCTGAAAATTTAAAAGCCAAAGGCTTATCAAAAACTGATTTAAGAAATATGAGGTTTAATGACATTTATGATTTAGAGGGGAATAGCGGTTTAAACAGCTCTCTATCGGCGATATGGGAATATGATAAGAGAAATGATCGTTATTATCCTTCCAGCGGCTTTTTTACCAGACTGTCAGCTGAATACTCTGGTTTGAGCGGTGATTTTAATTGGACAAAAATACAAGGAGACTTTCGTCACTATTACTCTCCTTTTTGGAAGCTGGTAGTAAAGAACAGGTTGGATTTAGGTTGGCTGTTTTCCAACGATAAAAACAAACAACCGCCTTTTACAGAGCTGTTTTTATTGGGGGGGCCTTACGATTTGAGGGGTTTTGGAGTGCGCACTCAAGGGCCTAAAAAACATTCTCCTAAGGCTTATAACTATGCCCTTGAATTTAACAAAGGAGAAGGCGAAAAAATCAATCCTGACACTTTTGCTCTACAGCCTTATGGCGGAGAGCAGAAGTTTTTTTACAGTTTGGAGCTGGAGATTCCCATTGTGGAAAGAGCCGGTTTGAGAGCGGCTGTTTTTTTTGATTTGGGGGAAGCCAATCATGCGCTTTCTTTTGATTTGCAGGATCAGTTGAGAGCGGATGTGGGCTTTGGAATTAGGTGGCGATCCCCTTTTGGGCCTATTAGCTTAGATTGGGCCCTTCCTTATAAACCTAGGAAAGAATTTCAGGAGCAGGATTGGGAGTTTCACTTTGATATAGGCTCTTCCTTATAATAAAATAGCTGAATTAATATATTTGGAAAAATGAAACAACGGGTTTTTACTAAACTATATTTTATCATGGCGGCCCCTTTAATTAGGCTGATTTTCTTTAAAGATGTCTTAAAAGTTTAAATATGAGTATTTTTATGAAAGATTTGGCAATCTTTATGAGAAGTGTAGGACATGGAAAAATACAACAGTTTAAACAACAAAAGGGACTTTTTCAGAACTAACTAAGTCTATAATTCCTGAAAATATTAAAAAGGGCTTGTTTTAATTCTAAATGTTCAGTAAAAAGTTAGAAAATAGGAGGTTCTATGAAGTTATTTTTAATTGTTTTAGTGGCTTTTTTTTCTTTTCAGTCTTTTTCTAAAACAGCTTATGTGCATTTAATGAAGGCTTTTGAAAACACAAAACAGGGGCGAAAAGTGAAGACTCGTCTGGAAAAAACAGCAAATAAAGCCAAGGCGGAGTTCAAATCTAAGGAGTTAAGACTGCAAAAAGAGGAAGAGAGCTTAAAAAAGGAAATGGCTTTGCTTACTGAACAGGCGCGGGCTCAAAAAATTTCTCAACTTCAACAAAAAATTGTGAATTTTCAAAAAGAGGCTAAAAATAAGGACACGGAATTACAGAATCTGCAAAATAAACTCATGAATCCTATTTTAGAGCGGCTTAAAAAAGTCATTGCGGAAGTGGCTAAAAAACAGTCTTATGCTATGGTAAAAAATGTTGGAACAGAAGTTTTATGGGTTTCTCCTGAATTGGATTTAACTACTCAAGTGTATAAAGCCTATAATAAGAGATATAAATAGCTGATTTGACAGGCCATTTTGCTGTTATGCTAATTCTGTTTGAAGGTTCTATTTGAATTTTGCAGTTTCTTTTTTCAAAGACGGACAAGATGGCCGTCAGAAAAAAAGCTCTCTCATTCAAAATCTTGCAAAAATGAGGGAAAATTTTCAGACATGCGGTTTGCCACAAAGCGTCTGCTGGACGCATTG
>JAPPIY010000039.1 GCA_026914095.1 Oligoflexia bacterium | reverse complement strand
CTGAAAAATAAAAAAAGATATAAAAAGCAGAAACTTGTTTTTTAGCTCTTTGAATGGGTTAGAGAAAAGAAAATCCTTATTAAAAGTTGAAATTTGGACATAAAGCTTATCTTTTAGAGTTTTCATTTTTTGTAGCGCCATTTTCCTTTTGTTCTGCAGGGCCGGCAGGTTGAGGGAAATTTTGCTCTATTCCCGCTTTTTCCATAACAGAGATTGTTTTAGAGCTCATATAAGACAAGTAAAAAGAAGAGCAGGCAAATATAATGGCCAGCCATTTTGTAACATTCACTAAAAAAGGAGAGGCATCTGATCCCAACAAGGATTTACCGCCTCCTCCGCCCCCTAAACTTCCTAAAACACCGCCTTTTGGGTCTTGAAGCAAGATAAAAAGCACTATAAAAATACAAGTTAAGGCATGGACAATAGACACAAAATAAATCATGGACACTAAGATAAGCTTTACAGAGAAATTGTCAAGCTTATTATTATTTTTCGGAAAATTTATATACATGATTACAAAAAAATTGTATTTATAGAGCCTAAAAACAAATATAGAAAGCTAAATCATCTAATGAGAAGGAAATAAGTTGAAATTTCATAGAGAAAAAGAGTTATTGAACTTGATAAAAAGGGCTGTTGATAAAAGACCGTCGGGTAAAAATTTAGCGGTTTTAGATGCAGATGGCACCTTATGGCCGGAAGATGCCAACCATATTTTGCTTGATTATCAAATCAAAAAAAATAAAAAAAAATTTCAAGAGCTGTTGGGTATTGACTATCAGACTCATCGCCATAAGCTGTGTGAAGTTTTTGTCCAAAAGCAGTCAGGCTTGACTTTGGAGCAATTTAAGTCAAAAGGCAGAGAGGCTTTCAAACAAAATCCTTTGCATGTTTTCCCTTTTCAGAGACTCTTATTGGACTATTTAAAAAAACAGAATATGAAGGTTGCTATTGTAACAGCTTCTATACAGTGGCTGGTTGAATTAGCTGTTGAGATCTATCATCTGCCGGTGGATCTCGTATTAGGGATGAAAACAGAACGGGATGGAAAAATCATTACGGATAAAATTCTCTATCCAGCTCCTGTTGGCAGGCATAAAGCGGAAGTTTTATTAAAATATCTTCCAGAAGAATCTTGTTTTTTAGCGGGCGGAAACACCCCCACGGATCAGCCTCTTTTAGAATTGGCTGATTTGCCTTTTGTTGTCCATTCCGCCAATTCTAAAAATGTAATTTTTCCAGCAGAGAAAAAATTAAAACAGCTGGCCTTGAAAAAAAATTGGATTTTATTTGAGAAAAAAAGATTAATAACAAGGCTCAATTGTTTAAAAAATCTTATATTTTGAGCAGTTAAGTATTCTATAATTCACGAATTTACGGGACTTAACTTTGCATAAAAAATCTTCATCAACAGCCTCTTTAAACTGAAAAATATAGGCAAAGTGATAATTCATCAAAAATTTTGATTTTTGTGTGATTTTCCAGCTAGTAAGCGGTTATCATCGGTCGCCAACGGAAGGAAAGGTGTTTGTTTTATTAAGTTTTTAGGTTATTTTAAAGTTTTCAAACTATAACCAACTGACTCTATTTTTGCGAGAGCTGGCTTTTAAGGGATTGACAGACTTAGCCCCAAAATTCAAACTGGAAAAGGGCATTTTTGCCTGCCTGTAAAGTTTTAACTCAAGAGCATTTTTGCTTGCATGTAAAATTTTAACTCATTGAATTTACTGATATTTTTTATAGCAGAGAAGAAATACGAGACAAATCCTGCAAAAAGCCCTGCTTTTTAAGCTTTTTATAGGCAACAACAGCCCGGAAAATATATAACCCCTTTATTGTTTAATACACAATTGATTTCTATTGTTCAAAGTAATCTCTTGTTTAAAAAAATTATTTGCTTTTGCCCCAACCACAAATTCATCGCAATTACACCAAGCGGACGGACTGGGAGGGCATTTAGTAAAGGAGGGAAAGGCCGCGGGAGCGTCTGTTATGTCACATTTGATGCTACTGGAGGCATTGCAAATTTGAACATTGTTTGTGGCTTTATTGAGGCTGTCATTTTTACAATTGTAATAGCTGTAGCTCTCAACAGCCTTTTCTCCTTCACAGGTGCAGGTTCCGCCGGCAGGACAGGCGCCCAACTGACAGCCGCTGTTGCATATAAAACCCGCTCCACAAGTCTGCCCGCCAGAGATTTGATAGCTCTGAGCGCTTCCTATTGTTTTTGCGCAGGGGCTGGTTCCAAGGTTGGGGTAACCGCCGCTACCGCTACAGCATGGAGCTGTATTGCTGGCCCCTGTTCCTACAATTGAAGTGATTTTTCCTTTAGGGGTATAACCCATTTGAAAAAGAAACTGATGGTAGCCTCCATCTGTTTGTTTAGCCATTTGAGCATATTTGAGGACTTCTGTTATTTCAGCTTGAGCCACCCTCATATAACTGGTTTCTTTTTGCTCATTATAGAACTTTAAGCCAAGTAAACCCACAATCGCTATGATAGCAAATGTTACAAGCAACTCTACTAAGGAAAAAGCTTTATTGTTAAAATTCATCTTATGAAACTATAATTACAAAAAGTTGAAAAAGCTATCTTTTTTAGAGTTTTTTTGAAAATTAAACACTTATACCACATAAATAAATTTTAAAATAAAGATAAGCTTCAAGTTTATAGTATTTTTATAAAGCTCATGGCGCTTTACATGTCTTATAAAAAATACTAAATTCCTCGTGGTTATTATACCGATCCTATTTGAAATTTAAAGCTTTTTTACAGATTCCCGCCCCCGCTTTCGCGAGGGCATGCTTTCACGGGAATGACAGTTAGGATAAAAATTCAAGCTGGATCAGTATAAAAGGCTTTCATAGCTTATTGACAGTTTTAAGCATCTTAATCCTGTTTAGGTTTTCCGGTCTGACCGTCCTTCCTGTGTAAGCTTGTCCTCGCGTAAGCGGGGACAGGGGCGGGAATTTCTCACTAAAAACCGGAAAAATCAAACCTGATCACTATGATAATCCCAAAAAATGAGGGTTTTTATAAAAAAAGCTTTGTAAGAAATTTTATATTGAATTTATTTAAAAAAAAAATAGTATTCTTTTGTATGAAATGGCGGAAATATAAAAGAAAACAAATGGCTCGGTCTTTGCCTAAGTCCAGCGTGTTGGTTTTATCCAGTCTTCCCCAGTTTTTTAGGCAGGTGGATGTTTCCTACCCTTACCGACAGGAGAGCAATTTTTACTATCTGACAGGTTTTGAACAGGCTGAATCTTTATTTTTGCTGTTTCCCTCCGCTCGGTCTGTTCTATTTATTCAAGATAAAAACCCTCTGAAAGAAATTTGGGATGGGCCTTTATATACCGTAAAAGAAGCGCAAAAAAAATATGGGATAGATGAGGTCTACTCTCTTTCTCAACTGGATGAAGCTCTGCCAAAAAAACTAAGAGGAGTGTCAAAAGTTTTTTATGATTCAAACAGCAACAGTCTGTTTGACAAAAAAATGAGAGCTTTTAAGTTTAAAAAGAAGGAGTCAGCCTTTCATTTCCTTAAAAATTTTAGAAGAATTAAGGAGAGAGAAGAAATTTCATCCATTCAAAAGGCTTGCTCCTGCTCTATTCAAGCCCATAAGCAAGTCGCTAAAGCCTTAAGGCCAAACACCAGTGAAAGGGCTTTGCATGGCGTTTTTATTCAATCTATTATGGAGCAGGGATCAGATAGAGAGGCTTATCAGGGGATATTTGCCTGTGGCGCAAATGCAACTGTGTTGCACTATGTAAAAAACCATTCTATCTGTAAAAAAGGAGAGCTGTTATTAGTGGATGCGGGGGCGGAATATGGCTATTACAGCTCTGATATTTCAAGGGTGTATCCTGTCAGCGGCCGATTTTCTAAAAATCAAAAAAAGCTTTACACAGCCTTGCTGAAATTGCAAAAGCAGTTAATTAAAGAGGTTAAACCTGAGGTGACTTTAAAAAGCGTCAATCAAAAAATGAATGAGGGAATCACTCAAATTTTACTGGAGTTTGGCCTATTAAAAGGCTCTTTAAAAAAGAATTTAAAATTAACAAGCCATAGAAAATACTGTCCCCATTCTGTTGGGCATTTATTAGGTTTAGATGTTCATGATGTCACCTTTAAAAAAGGAGAGTCTGGCGTGTTAAAAAACGGCATGGTTTTAACTATTGAGCCTGGTATTTACATCCATCGGGCAGACAAACAAGCTCCTGAGGATTTAAGAGCTGTAGGATTAAGAATAGAAGATGACATATTAGTCACTCAAACCGGACAAAAAAACTTGACAAAAAAACTTCCAAAAGAAGTGGAAGAGATTGAAGAGCTTTGCTCTTAAAACAAGGAATCATTTTTATACGGATCTTGTTTGAGTTTTCCTCCCTTTTGTCACTCCTGCAAAGCTTGCCCTCGCGAAAACCTGCCTCCGTGGAAACGGGGGCAGGGAGCAGAAGTTAGTTAAGCCCTTGAAAGTTCAGGAATCATATATTTAATTTCGCATAAAAAGCTTTTAAACTAAGGAAATACAAGGAGTTTCAGACTGTATGACCCAGAAAAAATAAAAAGATAAAGTTACACTGAAAAGAAATGTAAAAAGCTGATAAAAAACAAGCAAGTAAAGAGAATAAAGCGAAATCAAGTCTATAATTCCCGAAAGTTCAAACAAGATCGGTATATTTAGAAATTTTTGAAACTAAAAAACAGCTTACAGAAATGCAGAGAGACTGAAAAAGCTGGTTTTTTTAGTCCGCATAAAGGATTGACAAAATCAGCCGACAATGGATAGAGAATCATTAAGTTAAAACTGGTTTTATTGGGCGTCTATGGAGTCAGAAAACAAAACATATCTCAATTGGTTTATTTCTGCGGGAATAGTAGGGGCTGATATTGGCACCTCTGTTTTTTACAGCACAGGAATTTTATTTCCGATTGTCGGCTATTTAGCTCCCTTGTTTGTCTTGATCACTTGTTTGGCTATGTGGATTTTTAAAAAGACTTATGAAGAGGGTTTAGCTATGTCTCCCCGAAATGGAGGAGCTTACTCTATGATTTTAAGAACTTTGGGGAGACGAGTGGCTGTGGTGGCTGGCGCTCTAACTTTTGTTTCTTATTTGGCAACAGCGGCTGTCAGCTCCTTATCTGGAAGTTATTATATATGCTCGCTTTTTGGCTCTGATATCTCCTTAACCACAGTGGTTTTAATTTCTTTTATCCCTATTTTATTTTTCGGTTTTTTAAACATAAAAGGGATCAAAGAGCCTGCCAAAATTGTGACAGGAATAGCCTCTTTTCACTTCGTTTTTTTATTTGTGATTGGAGTGTGGTCTTTAATTTATATGATATTTCATTTTCAAGAGTTAAATCTGTCTAAATTCTTTACTGTTTTTCCAACAGATAAAAAAATTACATGGCCTTTACTAGCTTATGGTTTTGCAGCGGCTTTTTTGGGCATTACCGGCTTTGAGTCGGCGGCCCAGATTATTGAATCTCTCAAACGGCCTCAAATAAAAACTTTGGAAAAACTTTACCGAACAGTTATTTTGGCTGTTTCTTTTACAGCTCCATTAATTTCTTTTGTTTGCTTAGCTCTTTTAACCCCAACTGAAGTTGATGACAATTTGAATCACCTTTTATCAGGTTTGACTTATAAAATTGGAGGGAATCCATTAAAGACTCTCTTGGTTATCAACGCCTCTTTCACCTTATTTGCGGCAACTAACACCTCTCTTGTGGGCTTTATTGGTTTAGCGGCAACTATGTCAAAAAATGGAAATCTCCCGCAAGTTTTTTTAAAAAGAATTTTACATAAATACCCCTCTATGGAAGGTTATCCTTATATCATTTTGCCATTTGTAATTATAACAATGGGTATGTCAGCTTTTATAGCCGGTGAAGTGGAAATAGGAGCGCAAGTTTATGGAATCGCCTTTTTAGGCGTCATGGTGAGCTTCGCTTGCGGGGCTTTATTGATGAGAAACAGAGGGTTTAAAAAATCAACCCCTCAACAGTATTTATCAAAGCGCTATATCACTTATAAAGGGAAGATATTTTCTCTTCCTGCCCTTTTAACTGCATTTGTGTTAGGTTTTGCTTTTCTCATACTTCTTTCTAACTCTAACTCAGAAGTGTTGTTTATGCTCACCTTTTTACTATCTTTAACGGCTCTGTTAATGGCTTACTACCGTTGGACTGTTTTGGAAAAACGCTTAATGACTCACAGTGATTTGAGATTAGGGCTTGGAAAATACGCCAGTCAATCCATGTCTGATTTAAAAGAAAATCTTCCACAATATGTTTTATGTGTAGGGTCCTCTAAAACCAGACGATTGATTATGAATACTCTGAGCCGAATTAGAAGAACGCAAAAGGGACAGCCTTTTGAGTTGATATTATTTTATGCTGAAGGGGAGGATTTAGACAATAGTGAAATTTTTTATGAGCTGTTGCAAAGAGTGGTGTCACAGCAAATAGCCCCTATTATAAAATATGATGTGATTTTGACGGTTAAAATCCTGCCAGGAAGTTTATTAGAGGGTTTAAACACCCTTAAAAAAACAATTTCTTTTAACGAAGTCTTTTTTGGCGTGGGGCATGATCCCATTCATACTTATGAGCTAAAAGAAGAAGTTTGCAAAGAATTGGAAGTTTCTATCACAAGCGTTCATTAGCTTTTTATACCAATCCCATTTGAGCCTAAGCCCGTAGCAAACAGAATTGGCATAAATTAAGAGATATTATTAAATTTTAAGCCGATTCAGCTGAAAAGGAGTAAATATGCCCTTCTCCTTTTTTCCAAGGATCTGATTTTCCTGTCCGCTCTTTTTGCATTTCATCTTGTGTCCGAAGCTCAATTTTATGAAAGGATAAATTTTTTAGATTTTCTGTAAAATGATCTTTTGTGTAATTGTAATAATCATGCCGGCAGGTTTCTTTAATCATTTCAAAAATACCCAAGCCAATCTTTTTAGTAAGAGCAGAGACTTCCTGTTGATCCCAATCCACTAAAAAATCTCCGCAAATAAAACATTCCGCATTTATGCTCTCTTTTAAAGCCTTTAAACTATTCCAAAAAAGATCGGGAAAAATATAGTAACTAATGCCTTCTACTATAAAGCAAGTGGGTTTATCTGATGACCAATTGTTTTGTTTAAGTTTAGCCATCAATTTGTCAATAGAGCTTATATCCTCATTGATATAAAAAATGCGGGAGTGAGGCATGATTTTTTGAACTAGACTTTGTTGAAGCTCTATGGACTCGCTATCTACACCAAAAAAAGAGTTATCGGGAAACTCTTCATGCAGTTTAACTAACATAGGATCCCAGCCGCAAGCCAAAGTGAGAATTTGAGTTTCCCCCGCCTTCATTATTTTTCTTATGTAATTGTGTATGATGAACTTTCTATTTGGTATAATTTCGTCTAAATGGGGTTTCAGATGCTGGACTTTGTCATACATCTTTTGACCCGCAGATAAATCTAAATGAGATAAAAACTCTTTGGATTTATGACTTTGATAGCTGATACTGTCACAAATTAAAACTAAGGCTGAAGTTTGTGATAAAGGAAGCATAGCCTTTAGATTATAAAAAACTTTTTCAATTTTTTCCAGTTTTTTTATAGTAAGTATTTATAATGCTTTAAATTTTTTCCAGTTTTTTATAGCAAGTATTTACAGCGCTTTAAATTTTTTCCAGTTTTTTATAGCAAGTATTTACAGCGCTTTAAATTTTATCCCATTTTCCGTTAAAAAATGAGTGAAAATTAGTAAGGAGCTTGTTTCTACTGCATTTTGATCAAATTTTTATTTATTCTATCTAAAACATTTTCACTTTCAATTTGCGCGCGAAACTCCACTCTTCTGTTTTTACCTCGGCAAACAACACTGTCAGAAAAACATAAAGGCTTGCTGGAAGACAATCCATTGGCTGTTGCGTGTTTTATTGTCCATTTTCTGATATGCGGCTTTAATTTAACAGCTATG
>JAPPIY010000157.1 GCA_026914095.1 Oligoflexia bacterium | reverse complement strand
GACATTAATCAAGAGGATAAAAAAGGCGCAAACATTCCTTAGAGCTTAAAAAACAAGAATTTTGGAAGGCTTTTTTAAAGTTATCAACATTATAATTATGAAAAATCATAAAAAGAAGTTTTTAAAGCTCTTTATTAAATCTTTAAATCTGGAGATGATTTGGATGCAATTTATAGAGGAGGTATAGGGAAAACTATATAGAAGTCAGGAGCTAAGCTGTGGAAGATTAAATATTTGATTTTACTAAGCCTTTCCAATAATTTTAAAGATTTACAAAATGGCTTCTTCATCTCTGTCACGATGTAAAATTTTGGAAATTATATAGTAAAGCCACTTAGGTTTTCAAGCGCCTCTGCTAGACATTTTTACTTGAAAACCTAAGTGGCTTTAATAGGGACTGTCCTCATTTGCCTGAATTAAAGGCCAATTAAATAGTCGAAAAATGTAAAAAAACCTCAATGAAAAAAGAACTTTCCACAATTCTAGTTTGTTGGATAGAAGTTTTTCAATTAAATAAGGGGAAGATAGTTAAAATTATCTAAAAAGAAATGCGAAAAGCTGATAAAAAACAAACAAATCAAGGGAATAAAGCAAAATCAAGTCTATAATTCCCAAAATTTCAGCTCAGCAGTTTTTTTGTTTTAAAGCTGTTTCTAAGTCCTTCTGTTTAAAAACAAAGCCTTCGGAAAGAGCTTTAGCAGGCAAAACTCTACTGCTCATTAAAAGATTCTGAAACATTTCCCCTCCTGCCCTTTTTAGCAAAAATAAAGGGGCTGGGATTTGAATAAGAGGGAGCCATGCCGATTTATATTGTTTCTTCAAAACGAAATAAAACCGCCTTAAGCTGACTGGCTGGGATGAAACCGCATTATAAACTCCTCTTGTGTTTTCATTTTGGACAGCCCATAAAATTAAAGAAGTCAAATCTTCTATAGAAATCCAGCTGAGCCAATGCTCCTTAAAACTGAAAACAAAGGGAAGACAGCCTTTTTTTATCCATTTACTTTGCTCATACAAGAAACCTTTTTTATAAGATAAAACAATGCCAAACCTAAAAATGACAGTCCGGCTTATGGAAGTGGCTCTTAAAGCGGATTCCTCCCAGTCCAAACAAACTTTTTGTAAAAAAAGGTTTTGTCCGGGCTTATCGCTTTCCTCTGTTATTGTCTGATCTCCCTGATCTCCATAAATTCCAATAGCGCTAGCTGATATAAAGAACTGAGGGGGATTTTCTTTAAAAGCGGAAACCAACTGCTGAGAGCGATTCACTCTGGAAGAATAGATTTTCTCCTTTCTCTTTTTTGTCCAAGGCCAAATGGAAACAGGCTCTCCAGCCAAATTAATAACTCCATAACTCTCTTTTGTTGGAAAAGCCTCCATAGGAAATTTATCGGAACATTCCGGCCACAAAAACTCTCTATAACCTGCTAACTTTGGATTTCTGAGTTTTCTAGTTATGTTATAAACCGTATGCTTGGCTTGAATTAGTTTTTTAATAAGAGCCTGACCAACTAAACCTGTCCCGCCTGTTATAACAACAATCATAAGCTTTTGCTCCTTTATCTATTGCCTATAACTTTGGTTGCTTGAACAGCTTTGTAACAAGCAACTGGCCAATAAAACCGCCGCCTGTTAAACAATAATCATAAACTTTTGCCATAAAGAGGCGTCAATTTTTTAAGTTTTGCCATAAGCCCCTCAAACTCTGAAAATGATAAAGCCTGTTGGGAATCACAAAGAGCCTGACTGGGATTAGGATGTGTCTCAATCAACAGACCATCCGCCCCTGCGCAAACAGCTGACTGGCTTAAGGCAGGGACCAATTGAGACAAACCCGTTCCATGAGAGGGATCAACAAAAACGGGAAAAGGACTCTCTTGCTTTAAAAAGGCAACAGCATTGAGATCCAAGGTATTTCTTGTTTTTGTTTCAAAAGTTCTAATTCCTCTTTCACACAAAATAATGTTTTCGTTTCCTCCTTGAACAATATAATCCGCCGCTTTCAGCCACTCCGCAATTCTAGCTGAAAAAGCCCGCTTTAACAAAATAGGTTTGACACTTTTTCCCAGTTCTTTCAGCAACTCATAGTTAAACATATTTCTCGTGCCCACTTGATAAATATCCACTAGAGAATCTAAAAACTCAATTTGTCTAGGATCTGTGATCTCGCTTATCATTAACAAATCAGTTTCAGATCTCACCTTTTTAATAATGGGCTGGGATTCTTCACGCAAACCTTGAAAACTCTCTGCTGAAGTTCGGAGCTTAAAAATGCCGGCCCTCAAAGCTGTTCCTCCTTGAGATCGGACAAATTGAGCAGATTTTAAAAACTGACTCTCATCCTCAATAACACAAGGGCCTGCCCAAACATGAAAAGAGGTAGCCCCCACTTCTATTGCTCCAAAAGAAACACTTTTTGTCTTCATAATACTTTTCTTCCAAAACTCTCAAAGCACTTTATCGGTCCTGCTCCATTATAGCAACAGCTTTATAAATTAAAAAGACAAAAAAAACTTTTTTTTACATAGCTTTTCACAATGGCTTATATTTCAAAACAAGTATCAAATAGAATGTCATCACACTGAAAAAGATAGGCTTATATTATAATATTGACACATTGAAGGAGCTTAACATGGAATCAACAACCCCAGCTGTCCGAGAAATTTGGAGCCTTATAAATAGAGACTCAAAAAAATATAAAAGACCTGTTTGCCAGCCAAAAAGAAACAGCTCAGCAAATTAAGAAGCTTTCCGCTGAAACAAGTCAGCAAATCAAGGAGCTTTCTTCTGAAACTAAAGAAACAAATGAAGGATTAAAGAAAACCAAAGAGCTTTTTGAAACCCAATGGGGCCACCTTATGGAAAGTCTTGTAAAAGGGTATCTTTTAAAAATTTTAAATGAAAGAGGTATAGGTTTTAAAAATACTTATAGGAATGTAAAAAGTAATTACGGAAAGGATCAATACGAATATGACATTGTGGCGGGCAATGGAAAAGAAACTGTTGTTGTGGAAGTGAAAACCACTTTAAGAGTTCAACATATTAAGTCTTTTTTGGAAGATATTAAGAAGCTCAGCCGTCGTCTTTCAATGTATAAGGATAAGACGATTTATGGCTGTGGCTTATTTAAGAGCGGAAGAATCAGCCAATAAATATGCAGAGAGGCAGGGTTTATTTGTGATTCGGGCAACCAGGGACAACGCCAATATTATCAATAAAAAAGATTTCAAGCCAAAAACTTTTCCTTAACGGTGAAAATATTTGGGAATTATACGCTTGACTGCGCTTATGAGATTTTTAACTAAAGAAACATCAAGGGTTTCAAACTCTTTATCCAGAAAATAAACAGAGGTAAAATAGGAACTCAAAAAGAAACAAAAAAAGCTATAAAAACAGGATAAGCAAAGAGGCAATACTTCAGTCAAGCGCATAATTTTCCAAATATTTGAAACTTCTGACAAAACTATAACGCTTTATTCTATAATAAGCGTCAACCAAAGAATTTTTGAACCAAAATGGCTGAAAAAAAAATATACTGCTCTTGAATTTTCCTGCTTTTTCTGGAGATTCCCGCCTCCATTTCCACAAGGACAGGCTTTCGCGGAAGTTCCGTCTTCTAGGGAAAGACGGAACAAATCCTATTGAATTTTCGGGAATTATAGACAGGACTTCGCATTATTCCTTTTACTTGTTTTTTTTATCAGCTTTTTGCATTTCTTTTTAAGGAAACTTTATCTCTTTATTTTTTTCTGGATAAACAGCCTGAAACCCATTATATTTCCTTAGTTTAAAGGTTTTTTGCGCGAAGTCCTGTCTATAATTCCCGAAAATTCAAACTAGATCGGTATAATTCCCATTTTTCTTAAAAAAACTTTATCAGCAAGCTTGACAATGAAATCAATTGTCTCAACATTAGGCTTATATAAACTAAAATTCATTGAAGGGAGATACAGACCATGGGAAAAGTGATTGGAATTGATTTGGGAACAACTAATTCCGTTGTTTCTATTATTGAGAATGGGCAACCTAAAGTTTTAAATAACGCAGAAGGAGCTTATACAACCCCTTCTGTTGTTGGTTTTGGCAAAAAAGGGGAAATTCTTGTAGGGCAAATAGCAAAAAGACAAGCTGTCAGTAACCCAATAAACACGGTTTTTTCGTCAAAAAGATTTATTGGACGGCTTTTTGACGAAGTGAAAGATGAGATCAGCAATTACCCCTTTAAAATTGTCCAAAAATCAAACGGAAAAAATTGCGCCGTTTTAGTAAATAATGAAGAAATGTCTCCTGAAAAAATAGCCTCTCTCATCTTATCTAAATTGAAAACAGATGCAGAAGCTTATCTCGGTCATAAGGTGACAGAAGCTGTCATCACTGTTCCCGCCTACTTTAATGACTCCCAAAGACAAGCTACAAAAGACGCTGGAAAAGTGGCTGGTTTAAATGTCAAAAGAATTATCAATGAGCCAACAGCCGCCGCTTTGGCCTATGGAATGGACAAAAAAGAGAACATTCAAGTTGCCGTTTATGATTTTGGCGGAGGGACTTTTGATATATCCATTTTAGACATCAACAATCAATTGGTTGAAGTCAAATCAACTAATGGAAACACCAAGTTAGGGGGCGATGACTTTGACGAAGTGATTTTACACTGGCTGGCCGATGAATTTAAAAAAACAGAGGGAATCGATCTCAGAGAAGATAAAATGGCTCTTCAAAGGCTGAGGGAAGCCTCAGAAAAAGCTAAAGTTGAATTAAGCTCCGCTCAATCAGCCTCTATTAATTTGCCTTTTATAACGGCTGGCTCAGCGGGGGCAAAACACCTGGATATATCTTTAACCAGATCTAAGTTTGAGCAGTTGACTGAGCATTTGATCCAAAAAACCTTAGAGCCTTGTAAAACTGTTTTAAAAGACGCCAGTTTATCAATAAAAGATATCAACGAAGTGATTATGGTGGGGGGGAGCACCCGCATTCCAGCTGTTCAAAAAGCTGTTAAGGAGTTCTTTAATAAAGAGTTAAATTTGTCAGTGAATCCAGATCAAGTGGTTGCCAATGGAGCGGCTGTTCAAGCTGGCGTTTTATCCAATGAAATAAAAGATGTGCTTTTATTAGATGTCACCCCTCTTTCATTAGGTATAGAAACTTTAGGAGGCGTTATGACACCTCTTATTTCTAAAAACACCACTATCCCAGCAAGAAAATCAGAGGTATTTTCTACTGCTGAAGACAGTCAAACGGTTGTGTCTATTCATGTCCTTCAAGGAGAAAGAGGCATGGCTAGAGACAATAAAACTCTTGGCCGTTTTGATTTAAGCGATATACCTCCCGCCCCACGGGGAGTTCCCAAAATTGAAGTCTCTTTTGATATTGATTCCAATGGGATTATTCATGTCTCAGCAAAAAATGAGGCGACTGGAAAAAGCCAAAAAATCCGCATTGACAAGCCAAGTCTAAGTGAAGATGAGATCAATGAAATGGTTAAATCCGCTCAAGTGTATGAAGAGCAAGATCGCAAAAGAAAAGAGCTAGTGAATTTAAAAAACCAATTAGACACTTCCATTTATCAATCTGAAAAAATGATAAAAGAAAACTCAGATAAGCTCTCTCAAGAATTAAAAGAATCCGCTGAAAAAGAGTTAAAATCCGCTCAAGAATACCTAAAAAAAGGCGACACATCTATTGAAATAGACGAGTTGAATAACTTAAAAGAAAAAGTAAATAAAATTTTACAAAAACTAGGCGCTGAAATCTATCAAAAAAGCCAAAACCAAGAAAAACAGCCACCAGAAGAAGAGCAAGAGGAAAAACAAGAGGGAGAGCAAAAAGAAGAGAATGCGGAAACAATCAATGTGGATTATGATAAAAAGGAAGAATAAATTTCTTCTATATACGGATCTTGTTTGAGTTTTAAGTTTTTAGGTATATAGTGACCCTGTTTGAAGATTCTGGTTTTAAATCTTTCAGGCTTTTTCTTCAAAAACTTATAAATGAAAGGCTTAAAACGAGTTCGGCTTTGACCACTAGGCGACTGAAAGTCTCTTCTCAGGCCCACTATTCCTTTTTTAACTATTGAAATTATTTATATTTTTTCCTGTAAAATTTTTTTACGGGATTTTTCAAAACGGCTGAGGATAACTTTTACTTATAGCGGACTGTCTTTAAAAATTGCAGAAGAAGTTTTCTCTCCTGTACCTGAACCCATCGGATTGTTCTAAAATCTATGGTATTGTTCATAAAATAAATTTTAAAGGATTTTTCCTAAAAAAACCAACATAAACTTTTACAAAGATTTAATAACAGAAAACCAATCTACTTCTGACCATTTGAGATTTCCTGTATTGAAAATATAAGCGTCGTCATGGGAAAACTTATTGATGCCAGCAAACTTAATATCACCCTCAATAGATTCTTTCTTCTTTATTTGTTCTAAAAAAGACCGCTTATACTGCCCTTTCCAAGATGTTATAGTATAGTGCTTACGCCCCTTTTTTCCCTTGTATTTATGGTCATAATTAGCAGACTTTACGAAACCTGTAATGTAGGCTGGAATCATATTCAAATTTGGGATTGTATTGAAAAAATTATCTGCTGTTTGTTTTGTAAAATAACCTTTATCAACGGCTCTTTTGAGCAATTTGTCCTTAAAGACGCTGATTTCTTTAAAAAAAGAAAACATATGATCTTTTTCAAGAAATAACTTAACTAATATATGATAATCCGAGCGATGAAATTGTTTTCCCGGAATATCAAGCCACATTCCATTAAAATTAGTGGTTTTTATACCAATCGTCTTTTTTGGTATTCTAAAAGCTTTCTCTTCCTTTAACTTGACTTCATGAATATCCATATTGATAAATTTATCAAGATCGCCCTCTTTATGTTTAAGTGTTGATTGGATTTTCAAATTTTTCAATGAGAAATTTTTGAAAAGCTTTTTCACCTAAATAGCCCTGATCGTGTCAGCCCATTTTTGATTGAAATCTCTTTGTCTTGAACTGCCAAAATCTGTCGCAGAAAAGTTTTTTAATGACTTTAGAGAGCTTAAACACATTTCTTCATAATCTGACTTATTAAGAAAAACAACATTAGTCTTAAGACGATTTTCAAACCAATTCTCAAAATCAGAATCATTTAAAAACTCTCCGGCAGAAAGAGATTTTTCATAAAAATTTTTACTATGATTTTTATTTAACCTTAACAGGCTTGAAATTTTGTTAATGCAATTTTCATTTGACATAATTTTATAAACTCATTTCCATTTGAGAGAAATTTATTTCCTCTGTAAAAAAATCTATATTTGAAGAAACAAACGGATAAGGTATTTGAAACAGTGTTTTTATTACAGACCTAAATAAAATTTGAGCCATTTTTGGAGGAACAGCCATTCCAATTTGTTTTCTAACACTGCTTTTATTTCCCATAAAAATAAAATCATCTGGAAATGTTTGAAGTCTAGCTCGCTCTCTATTGGTTAAGGGTCTATCCTCTTCCCAATGATAGCCGTAAGTTCCGCCTCCACCACTGCCTGTTATTGTGTAAGAAGGCTTATTTTTGTCTAACCTTTTGTATATATGACTTAACTGCGCTCCAGAACAATTGATTTTTAAATGTTCCGGCATATCGGAATTCCATATATTTTCCCATGGCTTTATATATTTTAAACGCTCAATCGTTTTATCTGAAATCTTCATAAAATCATGATTAAGCATGGAAAATTTTATAGGCGGATCTTCTAAAGCCATTTGAGAGCTTATATAATTTTTTACATGATCTGGCTTTGGAACTTTAAAAATTATATCTAAGTCTTTTCTGATTCCTGCAATAATAATTCTATGTCTTATTTGCGGTATTCCATATTCTTCAAATTTATATTTATGAACTGTTAAATTATATCCTTTTCCAGCACTTTTTAATTCTGCCAAAATTTTACGAAAAGCTTTTCACTTATTTGCGCTTTGAAGACCTCCAACATTTTCAGCTATAAAAGCTTTTGGATGA
>JAPPIY010000193.1 GCA_026914095.1 Oligoflexia bacterium | reverse complement strand
GTTTCTCAGTTGAATATCAACTCCAGCCGTTGGCTCATCCAACAATAAAAGCTTAGGGGAATGAACAAGAGCTTTTACAATTAACAGCCGCCTTTTCATTCCTCCACTTAAGGTTCTCACTTTGCTGTTTCTCTGCTCCCATAAACTCAATCTTTTCAATAAATAGTCAATGCGATCGCTGTCCGGCCAAACCCCGCAAAAACCAGAGTAAAACTTGACAACCTCCTTCACTGTAAAATAACCATGAACAATAGTATCCTGAGGCATAAAACCAGTGAGAGATTTTGTAAGAGAGGGCTGTTTTTGAATATCGTAGCCGCAAACATAGATCTGTCCTGAATTTATCTTTTCTAAGGTCATCACTGTGGAAATAAGGCTCGTTTTCCCGGCGCCATTAGGGCCTAACAAGCCAAAAATCTCTCCCTTGTGAATATCAAAAGAAACATTATCCACAGCTTTTAAAGAGCCATAAGCTTTAACCAAATTTTTAATTTCTAAGATTTTCACTTTAAATACTTCTAAGAGACAATAGGAAATTTTGCAAGAAAATAGAATTCAATTCCACACAAATACATATTCTTTTATTGAACAGTAAATTTAGATTTGAGTCTTGGACCATTTAAAATCTAGTTTGTATCAAAGCAGAAAACATAGACTTTCAAACAGGATCAATACCTCAGGCTTTACAAAAAAGAAAAAACTAAAACAGAAATTTTCATATCGGCCTACTTAATTATACCAGAAATTTTTAAAAACACTATAAATAAAGGGTTTCTTCTAAACAACAGAGAAAGGCAATCGGGCAGAATCTAAAAAACAGCTTGAAAAGCCTTGTAAATAAAGGGTTTTAATAAGAACCATGCGCAATTAAATCGGTCACTTTGGAAATTCTTTAGAACAAACCCAGCCTTGTTCTTTCAAATCATCAGTTGTTTTGCTCAATTCGCCGGCGCACCAGTCCTTTTTCCAATGAGCATATTGAAAAATTGTTGTCTGTCCCTTAGAAGTTTTAGACAACTCACACACTCTTTTCCTTTCTTGGTCTGTTCCTTGGTGATCAACTGTAGCAGGGGCTTCATTGAGAGTATAAGTTACTGACTCTGAATCTTTACCACACACCTAAATTTCACCCTTTAAGACACCAACAGTCGGCACATCCCTGCTTTCGTCATCAACATCGGGCCGTATAGCCAGGTGGGCAGGAGGGCTTTCGCCGCCATTACTAACGCCCTCTGGAACCGGAACATTGCTTTCTTTATCGCAAGCTGATAAAAATAAAAAACTAACCAGAAAAAGAATAAGATATTTGTTCATTTTAACTCCTTGATTGACTTTATTAAATAAAGCTTAATCTAATATAAAATCACTGCGCAAGCTATTTTTTAAAAAACTTACAAAATGGGCCCCGGGGGAGCTAAAAATAGGAATTGAAAACGCTAAAATAAGGCAAAAATTAACCAAAAAGCCATTTTTTTGCCCAACTATAGTTGTTAGTAACCTCTTATAACCTCCAAATCACTAAAAAATCACTAAAAATTTTTCTGTATAAAAAGTCTTTAAGCCAAAGGCTTTCAGTCAATCTTTATTATTGAAATAATCGTAAAGGACAGCTCCCTATTGGGAGCTATTTTTTTATAAATAAGCTTAAGTCAGCCTACTTGAAAAGGGAAGAAAAACCTATGTTTTCAGCTTATTGACAATATCAGCTTATTGACAATAGTAGAATTTTATTGATAGTGTGTTCAGCTAAGAAGTATCTATGTTTCATATTTTAATAGTTTTCACTTTTTTATTTAGTTCAGTTCTGTTAGCAGAAAATCAAGACCAAGTTGAGCTATTAGCTCAGTCTTCAAATAACACCTGCAGGAATGCCCCTTGGATAGATCGAGCTGTGGTATTTCAAAGCGTGGAAGCTCCTCAAATAGAGCCTCTTCAACAACAATATGAAGATCGGCAAGGATTGCCCTATGGAGAATATGATCTTGCCCGAAGAAAAGCCTCAACTGTATTTGTGGATATAGATAATCTAAAAAGAAGATCCTCCGCTGTTTTACAAGCCTTTGTGAATAATAGATTGTTTTTTGAAGAAGAGATTAGAGGCAATCAAACCGATTTCCCGATTGATTTACCAATGAGAGAGGGTGATCTTTTAGACAGAGTGGGAAGCGCTAGAGTTAGGATTCGTTTGATACCGGATGAGAACCCCTCCTGTTATGATGAAACTTCTTTTAAAGACTGTCTGGGAGACAAAAAAGCTGGATTTGAGATTTGCCAAGCTGAGTAATAGAAACTGCAAGCCCTTAACAGAATATCCTATATATCAAATAGGACTGCCTAGAACTTATCAAGAAACTTACAGAACAAATAATCTTCCCTATTGGCCTTATAGTTCTGTCAGCAGTAGGGCTGTAGAGAGCGTTAAATTTTCAGATGAGATTCAAGACTATCTGCCGGAGATGTTTCCCTTAGCAGAGGGCGCTTTTCGGGTTTATCGTGATATAATCAGTTTGAATGGACATTGTGATAATGCGCCTATTAGATTGTATGGTCCAGGAAAGTACTCAGCATCTATAGGAATTTTAGAAGATATTAACGAACTGGAGAGATGGAGGATAAAACAGAGTGAGGTGGAGAATAAGATGATGGCGATTATTCCCATGGAATATCTGTCTTTTCATGAAGCCAATTCATACGAAAGAAAGGACGCGATAGGAGCTTTAGATACCTATGGTTTTGTGCTTCATAGGCAGAGTTATACAGCTAAAACAGAGTTTTTATGGTGGGAGTGGTCTTCTTCAAAAAGCGGAGGAAGCTCTAATGTCGTATTTGTGAGGGAGGATAGCTATCAAGACGGAACTCTGTCTCATGAGCTGGGTCATAGTTTAGGGCAAAGGAAAGAGTTTTATGACTCTAATGAAAAATGTAGGGATTTTAAATATGAAGCGCTAAAAGACTGCAATAAATATGAAATAGGTAGAAGTCTTAAGTTTAGAAAAATTGAAGTAGATTTATTCAGCATTATGCATTCTGGCAATACATCTATCAACCAAAAGTGGATAGATAGAGAGACTTTCCAAAAACTGTTCGTTTCTTTGCTTAAGGAAGACAATAGGAGATTAGCTCCCACTCTTCCAAACACTCCCTTAAATAGAGATACAGTTTTATCAAAAGACAAAGCTGTTAAAAATGATCCGATTGTTATTATTTCTGGTATTTATTTAAAAAGTGAGAACCCAGAAGAAGAGAAATTTCTTTATGATCCTAAAATAGAGATTTATAAAGAAGGTGGTTTATTGACGCCTTTTATTGAAGGGGGGGATATTCAAATTGAGTTAAAGCTGGGAGAAGAGATTATTTATACCAATCGTTTATCTAGTTTTGTGGAGATAGAATTTTTAAAAGAGGGAGGAGAAAATCATCAGACCTACAAGCTATCTTCTGTTCCTATAACGGTTGCTCTGCCTTTAAAATATGGAGAAACTGAAGATTATGAAGTTGTTATAAAACAATTCATAAATGGCGCTAAGGAAAGAGTGTTATTTTCAAGAAAATTACAAAAAGCATCAAAATAATGAATAAAACCTTATTGAAAAATATAAAAACATCTGTAAGATATAAGAATGAAGCTCTATTTTAAAATACTTCTTATTCTATGTTCTGTATTTCTTATTTCCTGCAAGAAAGAATATGCTGTCTCAGACCCCTCAGAGCCTATAGATATTCTATATGAAGAAGACCCTTATAAATCAGAGACCGATCTTCCAAAAGAAATACGAATTACTGGTAAATACACTTTTACAGAAAATAATAAAAACTTCTATTTCGAAAATGAGGATCAAGATTCGTATTGTTATTATCTTACAGATAATAAATATCTTGATGAGGACCTGGTTTCAATACGGTTTAGGTTGTATGATAAAAATAATAAGCTTCTTCATGAAAGGTTACCTATTCTTTCTAACTCTGGAAGAAGATCTATCATAGAGTTTAAAGAAAAAATAAAAAAATATCCGCCAAATATAAGGAGCTTGTATTTTGTCCCAGATGAGATAAAAAAAATAAAAGAAGGTATAGCTACTACAGTTTGGACTCATGTTCCCTACCACAAAGACGGAGCAAAAATAAAAGCCATTCTTGTAGATGATCAAGGAAAGGAATTAAAAGTATTAGCAGAAAGAGGAATCCTCCCTCCTGAAGAGTTTAGAAAAAGGTCTTTTTATGAGGGTTGTTATAGAGAAGTTGACTTTCACAAGTAATATATTCTTTCTTCTTAACCACAAAATAGCTAACACTTAAAATATCTAATAAGGACACCTCCCTAACAGGAGACATTTTTGTTTATAAACAGGCTCTTATTCAGCAGAGGGAGCGGGATCATTCTCTTTATTATTAGTATTTCCTTCAGCAAGGCTTTCGCCGCCATTACTAACACCCTCTATAACCGGAACACTGCCTTCGTTATTGCAAGCTGATAAAAATAAGAAACTAAGCAGAAAAAGAATAAGATATTTGTTCATTTTAACCTCCTTGATTGACTTTATTAAATAAAGCTCAACCTAATATAAAATCACTGCGCAAGCTATTTTTTAAAAAACTTACAAAATGGTGCCCCGGGGGAGACTCGAACTCCCATGAGGTTGCCCTCACTGGATTTTGAATCCAGCGCGTCTGCCAATTCCGCCACCAAGGCTCTAAATTATGGTGTGCCTGAAGCGACTTGAACGCTTACACCCAAAATGGGCACTAGGCCCTCAACCTAGCCTGTCTACCAATTCCAGCACAGGCACTTCGCTAAAGCAGTCTATTTCTACTACTAAAAACTGAATTTGTCCAACGGATTCCATTTTTTAATTTTTCGGGGATTATATTTAACACCTATGTAATTTTTTACAGTTTATACCGATCCGATTTTAGCTTGCCATTCATCTTCTCCCAGAAGATAGAACCTCCCGCAAAAGCATGCCCTCGCGACAGCGAGGGTGGAAATCGCCAGAAAAAACTTCAAAATTTACAGAATCAGAAAAATCTAAAGATGAGGTTTTTTGAGAAGCCAAGCCTATTTTTTCAGCCTAAATGGGTATTATATATTTGATTTTCCATAAAGACTTTAAAGCTAAGAAAATAAAAGAGTTTTTAGCAGAAAAAAGGAGTCATAAGGGATAAGTAAAAAAACAGAAAAAGCTTAAAAAAACAAAGTCAAGGCAAGAAAAATGGAAAGTTAAGTCTATAATTCCCGAAATTGAGCGGTTTTTATGAAGTTTGAAAAATAAGCTGTGGACAATTTTTATAAAATCCCATAAATTTGAGCCTTATCTTTGTTTTAAAATTTATCTATGTGGTGTTAAATATAATCTTCAGATTTTTTTACTTTACATTGCCCCTTTTTTTTATTAAAGCCTTTACAGGAATAAACTCTCAGTTATGTTTAATCATTTGAAAAAATATCCCGATCGGCTGAAAAGACTCATTGCTTTTAAACTGATCCGGTTTGAAGTTTCAGCATGGCAGTCATTTCGCGAAAGCATGGCCTTGTGGAAACGAGGACAGGAATCGCCAGAAAAAACTTTAAAATTCAAACCAGATCCGTCTAAACGCAAGAGCCGGTCCATTCCCCTTGCTTCCTTTCTTTATAGCTTACAGCCATCGCTTATTCATTTTGCTTTATTTTTTTACAGCTTTAACTCTTATTCCAACACTGCTGACAGCCCGAAACCCAATGCCTTTGAACAGTTTTTTCCCTTCCTTTTAATAGGATTGTTTTTCTATTTCATTTTGATCCGGCCCCAGCAAAAAAAACACAAGCAACATGGAGATTTTTTGTCAAAAATCAAAAGAGGAGATGAGGTTTTAACCAACAGCGGCATTTACGGCCGTATTGAAGGTTTGACGGACAGCTTTGTAATATTAGAAGTGGCTGAAAATGTCCGCATCCGCATTGCAAAATCACAGATAGCCTCTTACACAGGAGACGCAAACCAACCACAAAAAAATCCAAAAAAGAAAGAAAAACTCAGAAATTAAAAGCTCAAAACGAGTTCAGATTTGAACACACTACAGCTGAATAAGTCCCTATTTGGCAAAACGCATGGCCGAGGTTTTGAGTCTTTAATCTCTAAGTTTTTCTTTTCAACAAGGAGCTTTTTGGCTGTTTCCAAAATAATTAATTTCAGATAATACGGATCTTGTTTGAAAATTCAAGTTTTAGTTGGATTCCCGCTTTCGCGGGAAAGACAAAGACAACGAAAAACTCAAACAGGATCCGTATACATTTCATTACAAGGCTTATCTAGCAATAAAGCTTAGGACTAAATTTCTAAACGCCCTTTATCTATAAAGAATTAGCTCTTACCGCAAACAAAATAATCAAATGAAGTCTATCTAAACAGCGTATATTTTTCAAAAATAAAGCCAAATAATAAGATTGACTCAGACAAAAATCTGCACTAAAACAGAAAAATCTTTTTGAGACAATTATGTTTGTTGAAAGTTTAAAAGCTCGTTTTGTCATTCTTTCTGTCTCCTTTTTATTGGGTTTGATCTACCTAACTCCAAATTTTATCTCCTTAAAAGACCTTTCTTGGTGGCCTTCTAAAAATAAGCTGGTTTATGGCTTGGATATTCAAGGGGGCCTGCACCTGGTTTTATCAGCGGATGTAGATGAAATTGTGCAAGAGCGGCTGAACCGCCAGGGAATTGATATAAAATCAGCGCTCGCAAAAGAAGATATAAAAACAAGCCTATCCACAAGCTCAAAAAAACCCTTCTTTTTATTCCTAAAATTAGAAAAAGAAGAGGATAGAAATAGAGCGGTAGAATGGATTAAAAAGTCCCGTTTTTCCTCTAACCTGCAAATTTTGGAGACCAAACCCTCTCAGATTAAACTGGCTTATTATGAAACAAGAGTGACAGATTTAAAAGAGCAGGCTATCAAACAATCCATTGAAGTCATTAGGAATCGGATTGATGAGTTTGGAGTGAGTGAGCCTCTTATCAGCGCGCAGGGAGAGGATCGGATTTTAGTTCAGCTCCCCGGCATAGAAGACTCCAAAAGAGCCAAAGAGCTGATACAAAAAACGGCGCGGTTGGAGCTAGCTATTGTCAATACAGAATTTCCGGCTGAAAAATTACAGCCTTTAATTCAAGAAGTGGAAAAGTCTGGCGGTTATTCTATGGAGGACAACACTATCACTTATAGAGAGTATGTCCGAAGAATCAACGCCGATTTAAAAAGCAAATTGCCGGAAAACTCCCGAATTGTTTTTGAAAAAGCACCCAGCGCCTTAAATATGAAAGCCGGTAAAATCCCTTATCTTGTAGATATGAATCAAAGCATTCAGGGAGGTCTGCTGGAAGACGCTTCAGTTGCTTTTGACCCAGACACAAACAACCCTTTGGTTTCTTTTAGATTTCAACCGGAAGGCCGAAAAAGCTTCTCTAATCTGACAGGAAAATCTATTGGAAAACAACTGGCTGTTATTTTAGACAATGTCTTAAAATCGGCTCCTAATGTGCAGTCCCGAATTTCTGACAGAGGGCAGATTTCTCTAGGAGCTGGAAATTATGACGAAATGTTAAATGAAGCCAACATGATTGCAACCAGTTTGAGAGCGGGCGCTTTGCCAGCTCATCTCCACCAATTGGAAGAAAAAACAGTGGGCCCCACTTTAGGAAAAGATTCCATTGAAAAAGGAAAAAAAGCGGGAATGATCGGGTTGGTTTTAGTTATTTTATTTATGCTCTTTTACTATAAGAGTTTAGGAGTGATAGCCAATATTTCTCTTATAGCCAATATGTATTTTCTATTGGCTCTCATGTCTTCTCTCTCCGCCACTTTAACTTTGCCCGGTGTTGCGGGAATTATTTTAACAATCGGTATGGCTGTGGACGCCAATGTGATTATTTTTGAAAGAATTAAGGAAGAATTAAGAAAAGGAGCCAGCTTAAAGCTGGCCGTTAAAGACGGTTTTGGAAATGCCTTTTCAGCCATTTTAGATGCTAATATCACAACAGCTATTGTTTGTTTTGTTCTCATTTATTTTAGCTCAGGCCCTGTGAGAGGCTTTGCTGTCA
>JAPPIY010000110.1 GCA_026914095.1 Oligoflexia bacterium | reverse complement strand
CCCTTACAAAACCCTTTAAGCCAATTAACAACTATAGTTTCTTTAGTTCGCAAAATATGTAAAATAGATTCTGAATTAACTATTTACAGTCAAACTGTGGATAAAAATTTTAAAAATTGGATTTTTAAAAGGCATGAAGGAAGCAAAGAAAAATTCACAGAGGAGCAAATGAAATGGTTAAGAATGATAAAGGATCATATATCCAGCTCTTTTCATATAGAAAGAGATGATTTTAGCAGAACTCCTTTTAATGCAGAAGGAGGCTTGGGAAAAATGCATCAGCTTTTTGGAAAGCAAATGGACAGCATAATTGCAGAAATAAATGAGGCTTTATCCGCATGACAGACAAACAAATTAAAAATCTCATCTTAACTGGTGAGGGATACCATATAGAGTTCAAACAGGCTTTGGATAAATCTCTTATTGATGAAGTTTGCGCTTTTGCCAACTCATCAGGGGGAACTATTTTAATGGGAGTAGTGTGTCAACCCCCTAAATATGGACAAAATTGACTAGTTGAGTTTCTGAGAATAAGCAGGGATGAGGTTATCAAAGCTGAAAGGAGGAAGAGATGAGGAGATACACAGAAGAAGAAAAAGAAGAGATACTAAAAGCGGTGAAAATTTTTGGTAATGTGAGTTTAGTAGCAAAGAAACAAGGTATGCCGTCGACAACCCTACAGAATTGGTTAAAAAAAGGACTTCAGCCATCCAAGCCATCCCAAATAAGAGAGCTTAAAAAGATCATTAGCGAGCAGGCGCTAAAGATTTCTATACTCAAGGATCTTTTAAAAAAAAACACCGAGTTTTTTAGAAAGAAAAGCCACAGCAGAGTTTTATATTCGGTCTGGTTATAAGAAATCTGTAGTGTTAAAGCTGTGTGAGATGTCCCGTTCTGGATATTATAAGTCCTGTAAAGCTCCTTTTTTTGTTCAAGAGAAAGGGAGCAAAAGGTCTGTGAGAATAGGGTGTCCTTTCCCTGGTCATAGTTTGAGCCTTAAGGGAGAGTTGGTTTCGGACCTTATTATTCTGAAAAATTTAAAAGATTACAGAGAGCGGGAGGAATTTCAAAACTGGGGTGGCTGTAAAGTTTTAAGCCGTTATCTTCTTAGAGATCATGGTTTAAGGGTGAATGCAAAGAAAGTTTATAGGCTTTGTCGGGAGTTTGGTTTGCTTCTTCCCAGGCCAAAAAAATTGACAAGCGCTTCTACATTCAACCATTTATAGGAGTATTTTTTAAAGAATAATAAAGATTAAAGCCATCAATATAAACGATTGTATTAAGAAGAGTAGATGTTATTGATTTCAAAACATTGCTCTCATAAAAAAAAACGAAAGCGACCGCAAGGCCGCCTCGCGCCCACCAGTCGAAACGAGTGGGGATGTCATTCCTTATTATCGGTATTTTATAATTACTTGTCAATAGGCTAATAACAATTGATTCGAACTTGAAAAATGCGCAGTTTAGGGCTGATTTTTCAAACACAATTAACCAGCTATAAAATAGATATAACAATACCCTATGTAATTTTTCCTAAAACCAAGCATTTAAACGCATTTTAATCAAAGTGTTTAATCTTTTCTTGTAAGGATTATAAAGCCTTAATTGACAAAATTGTCTAATTTGAAGTGTTATGACTCAACCAGCTATAAGGAATTTTAAGGAGGAGCTTATGAGCAACAATCTTTCAGATATTTTAAGAGACTATGTTTCAAAAGGAAAAGCAGAAAAACCCTTATATCAATGAAGCAAGCATTTCAAAGAAAATGGACATTCCTCCGACAACATTTAATCGATTAGTCAATGGACGCTCTAAGCCCGCTGTCCAAACTCTTTTAAAACTAAGTCGTTTTAAATAGTCCCTTAACAACAGAAATAGGCTAGAGTTATAACTTTTTCAATGCTGACTATTTAGACTGAGAGCTGGGTTGAATAAAATTAAGCTCATCTTTAAAATAATCTTTAAAAGATACTGTGGATAGTGAAAAATCTTTTATATCTTCCAGCTGGGATTGTAGGGAAGGGTGTCCATAGATTATAATTTGCAGGGGCTTTGATAAAATAAACTCTTTAATGCCCAGATTCACTTCCTCTAAGGAAATATCAGCTATTGTCTGTAAATAATGATCTAAAAAGCCAGAATCCAAGCCTAAATAATATTTATAGTAAGCGGTTTGATACAGATTGTTTTCTGGAGTTTCTATTTTTTTTAAATGCCGTATTTTTACAGTCTGTTTAGCTGTATTCAACTCTTCTAAGCTGGCTCCCTCTTGTTTAAACTTATTTAAGATAAGAAAAGTCTGTTCTAAAAACTCTTTGACTGAAGAGGTTTTAGTGGCTCCGGAGATGTCAAAAAAACCATAAAGTTTTCCAAAATTCACAGAAGAGTAAGCTCCATAAGTTAAGCCTCTTTTTTCTCTCAATTCATAAAATAAACGGGAGGTCATTCCTCCAGCTCCTAAAATAGAATTAGCTAATTTAAAAACTAAAAACTGACGGGGATTTTGCGTTGGAAAGGGAAACAAACTGTAGGCCAAACGAACTTCCGCTTGAACCAAATCATTGTTAGTTACTAGTTTTATTTGAGAATCCAAATCAGGAGCGGAAATAAAATCAAAACTTTGTTTTTGATAAGGGAAGCTGTCATTGACAAAAGCTCTGGCTGATTTTTCAAGAGTTTTGTCAAAATCACCCACGATCATAAAAATAGGATTCCCTTCCAAATAATATTTTTTATAAAATGCTCTTATATCTTCTAAGTTTATTTTTGGAAGAGAAATTAAATTTCCGGCGCCAGCTGAAGACACAGAGCCTTGAAACAAGGCGCTTCTTAATAAAGTATCTGCTACAAAATCCGCTCGATCTAAACTTTTGATTCTCCGATCTATAAATTGTTTGCGTAAAATCTCCATTTCAGAAGATTCAAAGTGAGGACGGCTTAATATTTTTTTAAACAAATCATAAAGTTTCTCTTTGTGCCAGCTTAGGCCGCTAATGGAGAAACGAGCGGTTTGCCGTCCCACTGATACGGACAGCTCTGTTCCCAGCTGATTCAACTCTTCTTGCAGGCTTTCTGAATTTAAACCGCCTGCTCCCTGATCTAACATATAAGCGGTGAGTTGAGCCAAGCCGCTTTTGCCTTCAAAATCATAGTCCGATCCTGCCTTGGGAAACACAACGCTAAATTGAATAAAAGGCAAACTGTCGTCTTTTAAAAATAACATTTTTAAACCTGATTCCACTTGCGCTTCCTTATACTCTGACCTCTGATATTTTACATAAGCCATAAAACCTATAAATAACACAATTCCAAATAAAATCAAAAAGACAATATGTTTCCTTTTCATGTTTAATTATTTTTTAGCTTTTAATATCAGATAGTTTGATTTTTTTGGAATTAAATACTGTTCTCCCGCTTTTTTGATAAAAGCGGGAGACATTTCATTTATCATATCCAGTTTTTCATACATTTTTTTATAGTTATTGAAATTGATTTCATAGTCCAGAAAAATTCTTGATCTAGGCCCACTGGTTTTAAGAGAGTAAATCATATCGTTCATATAGATATTTTTTACTTACTCTAAGGATTTTTCGTTTAGAGCTTGATCAATTCCCTTGCTTAGCTCTTCTAAAATCACTTTCTGAATCTCTTGCTCTTTTGATGTATCCAATAGAGGATAAAAGATATAGAAAACACCATGATGAAATAAATCCATCACTCCTACAGAAATAGAGGACAGCAGTTTTGTTTGACGAACTAATTTTTTGTAAAGGACAGAAGATTCCCCAGCTCCTAAAATTTGAGATATGAACTCTAAAGCGTAAAACTCTTTAGTTCCAGCCGGAGGGCCTGCATAGGATAAAACGGCTATAGAGGATTGAACCTCTTTACTAATCTCTTTCATGCGAGGCTGATTTTGCTCTGGTTCGGTGACCTTAATTTCTTCAGGAATTTTTTTTGTTTTCAGCTCTCCAAAATATTTTTTAATCAGCTTCTTGGCTTTTTTGGCTGAAAACTTTCCTGAAATCACAAGCACAGCGTTATTAGGAGAATAGTAGGCGCTATACCATTTGTTCAAATCCTCTAAAGTGTAACTAGCGATATCTTCGGTATAGCCAATAATCGGCCAGCGGTAAGGATGTTTTTTAAAAACCTGATCAAATAGATTCTCAAATAAAATTCCTGTTGGGCTGTTATCCACTCTCATCAATCGCTCTTCTTGAACGGCTCTTCTTTCTTTATCTAATTCTTCTTGCGTAAAAGTGAGTTGAGTCATTCTATCTGATTCCACATCTAAAATAAGCTCTAATTTTTCTGGCGGGAAGGCGCCAACATAGGCTGTATAGTCTCTGGAAGTGAAAGCATTTACCCCCACGACGCCATTTTTAGCATAAACTTGATCAAATTTAGGATATTTTTTAGTTCCTTTAAACATAAGGTGCTCAAACATGTGGGAGATCCCTGTAATCCCCGGTTTTTCATGGCGGCTTCCCACTTTAAAACCTAAAATATAGCTAGCTGTGTTTAGTTTTTTGTCAGGATTTAAAAGAACAGTCAAACCGTTCTCTAATTTGTATTTTTCAACTGGAAGATTTATGTAAGAAGATAAACTTTGAGCCGCTAACGCATTAAATGACATAATACTAAGTAAAAATAAAACTTGAGAACTTATGTTTGTTACTCTCATTTTTTTCCATTACAAAAAAAGCTAACATTATTAATTCTTTAAAACAACAGATATTTTTGATTTTTTTTAAAAGTTAGTCAAGCGCTGAAAAAGTCCAATCTATGTTAAGCGTATCATTCCCGTTTTTTAAGCGCCATTAGGTTGTTTGCGCCCTTTTTTATTCTCTTAAACTACCAGCCATACTTTTTGGATAATTTTTTGTCTTTTTAACATTGCTTTTTCAAAAAGCTTTTTATATCATTGTTTTTATGAATGAGATTCAGCCTAGAGGCTAAACTCTATTGATTTAGATATGGTTTCCATTACAGCCAAGCTCCCTATTCCAAGCCACTATTTAGAAAATGAGGAATTAAGGAGTGATCTGCGCTTATAGAAAAAGGCTGGAATATTGTGGATTTAAAGGGAAATATTTTAAGCGAGTTGGATGTAAGAAATAGGTTTAAAAAGGTGGAGGTAGAAGGTGATCTATATTATAGAACAAAAACCAATATGGAGGGATATCAAACCATTGATGAAAGCTATACCAGTAAAGCTATTAAAGTTACATTTTACTGCAAAAAAATTCTGCCAACAGCTGTTTCTGAAGAGTTAATTTTAGATGATAACTTTATAATCAGGCTCTATGATAAAAAGGGCAAGGTCATTGATGAGCGCAAAATGAGGAATTTTGTAGCTGTTGAAGATTATAGAAAAGATCCTGTGAGCTATAAAATAACAGATTCAGGGACAGATGCTTGGTCATTAATTGGAATGCTGAAGCTTCCGCCAAAAAGCCGAAGAGAGGGTTTGAAATATCGTGTTTTAAGGTTGGATGAAAAATGGGAAACCAAAGCCTCATCTCTACGAAGGAGCTTATAAATATCCCTATCAATATTATCTTTATGAGGCTCCTCTTCCTCCTTATTCCGAGTATAAAGACTGGCATTATAACTCCTCTTCAGGCTGTTATTCTCAAGCGCTTCGTCCTGAGCCTCGATTCTTTAGTGACTAGCTGTCTTTCCAGTAAAGGCGGGAATCTTCAGAAAAAACTTTAAAATTTAAACAGAATTGGTATAAAATAAAAAAAGATTATGAATGTCATTGAAATCAGCTGTCCGGCCAAGACCTTTATTGTGGGAGAGTATGCTGTCTTAGATGGAGGCCCTGCTATTGTTCTCAATACAAGCCCTCGTTTTGTTTGCCGAATTCAAAAAAACTCTACAGCTGGTAAAATACACTTAGCTGAAAACAGCCCTGCGGGACAGTGGATAAAAAAACATCCTCAAGACTTTCATTCTATTCAGCTGGAATGGATCAATAATTATGAAAACAAAGGAGGTCTGGGTTTTTCATCCGCTCAATTTAATATTTTATATGCTTACAGTTTTATTCTGCGGGAAGGACATATTGATCAAATTAACCCTAAAGAGATTTGGCGGAGCTATCGCAATCTTAAGTTTGACGGCTTTGTCCCCAGCGGAGCGGATATTATCACACAATGGGTTGGAGGTGTGACGGTATTTGAGCAGTCTCCTCTTTCAATAGAAACTTTAACATCTTCTTTGCCTGGTCTGGACTGTCTTGTATTAAGAACAGGAGACTATTTTGAGACTTATAAATATTTAAAAAATTTTAAATTAAAAGATGTGTCGGATCTAAAAAAAATCGCTCAGTTGGCTGTAACAGCTATGAAGCAAAAGGAAGAGACAGCCTTTGTTTCCGCTATTAACGATTACAGGAAAGCCTTAAAAAGGAAAAATTATATCACAGCTAAAAGTGAAGAGATTTTGAGCCGCTTGGAAAAAGTAAAGGCTATAAAAGCTTTAAAAGCTTGTGGAGCTATGGGCGCTGAAACTTTAATTGTTTTCTATAACAAGCAGGATAAAGAAGAAGTTAAAAAAGAAACTTCTTTTTTAGAAACATCAGCAACAGGAGAACAAATCACTTATGGAGTGAGTTTTCAGAAAATCACAAAAAAAGCTGAGGTTTTTGCGTGAGTTGGTCAGCTGTTTCTCCTTCTAATATAGCTCTTATAAAGTATATGGGAAAGATAAAACATCCCTGTAATCAAACTCAACAGAAAAGCTCTGCGGGGCCTTTAAAAACGGATCAGCTTCAAAAATCTCCTGAGACAACTTTTTCTCAGTATTTGCACATCCCTATTGATCTAGGCTCTCATTTATCAAAAGTGGATGAAGAGGTCCTTTGGTTTAAAAATTTAGCTATTAATTCCAATCTTTCCTATACTTTAAAACACTTTGTTACAGCCGTTCAAATTGAGGCGGGCGGTCACAAAGACAGCTGGAAGCTTTTTAAAGAAAACCCTTTTAAAGATAGAAAACTCTATCATTCTTCTAAATCTGTCCTTTTAGATTCTTCTATATCGCAGTTAGAACAAAAAAAATTTTTAGATTTTTTCAAATTTTTAAAAAGATTTTTTTTAATTCCCGGGCATTACACGATTTCCTCACAAAATAATTTTCCAAAATCTATTGGCTCAGCTAGCTCAGCGTCCAGTTTTTCCGCTTTAACATTGGCTGTTTATCGGCTGGCTAAAGAAAAATCGTCTTTATCGCCGGATAAACTCAAAGGTATAAAAGCTCAAGAGTTAGCCCATTTGAGTCGATTGGGTTCTGGCTCTGCCTGTAGGTCTCTGTTTGCTCCTTGGTGTTTGTGGGAAGGATATAGAATACACTCTTTTGAATGCTCTTGGAATCGTTTTTTACATCAACTTGTTATAGTTGATTTTAAAGGTAAAAGTATCAGTTCTACAACAGCGCATCAAAAAATTGAAACCAGCCCTCAATTTATCAAAAGAGCGGATAGGGCTAATAAGAGGCTGGTTGCCTTAAAAGCTGGTCTCAATTTAGAAGATTGGAAAAAAAGCTTTCAAATTTGTTATGAAGAATTTTTAGATATTCATTCTCTATTTGAGAGCGCTAAACCTCCCTTTTCCTATAAAACGGAAGAAACTCAAAGAGTTTTAAAATGCATCGTCCAGTTTTGGAAGAAATATCAAGATGGCCCTTTAATTACTATGGATGCTGGCCCCAATGTTCATCTTCTCTATCGTGCCGATCAAAAACAATACAGAGAAGAAATTTCCCAGCAGTTATCTGACTTTACTATTTTATCCTCTTTATGAGAAAGAGAGTTGTTGGCTCAGTTATACCGATCTTGTGAAATTTAAAAAAAGATTTTTTGGAAAATGGGTGTTAGCTGGTGAATACAGTGTTTTAAGAGCGGGATTTGCTCTTGTTTATCCGCTAAGGCATTATTATATTGATTTTTCCTATGAGGAAACTAAGGATTCTCTTTTTATTGAGAGGAAGGGAAAACATCAAGCCGGGCTGGACTTTGCTGTCACTCCCTTGCTGTATAAAGCTTTAAAAACTCTTAATAAAACAAAGGATGACTTAAAAGGTCATTTCCTTATTGAGGGCTGTCTGC
>JAPPIY010000329.1 GCA_026914095.1 Oligoflexia bacterium | reverse complement strand
GCTGTATATTTGTAAAATCTCTTTAAGTTTCGCTCTACTTCCTGCTGTTCTTCTTTTTTTAAAACATTTTTTATAGCGTTAAGGTTTTCTAATAAAAAGTGATCCTTTCCAGAGTAAGAGTTTTCATACTTTTCAATTCTTGATAGCGCTGATTTTTTAATATTGTTTGGCAGGATAGCAATGTCTAAAAATTTAGGGGTTGTGCATATAATTATACTGCTATTTATATTTCCATAACTCATTTGAAGATCATCAAACCACTTTAAAAGATTAGGCAGATCAAAAATATTATAAATTTGAACAACTGGGGCAAAGTGAAAAGAGGTGTTTTGTTTTCTGGCGGTTAAAAGTTTTATGATGTTTTTTTCAATATCAGGCCATTTTGAAGGGTATCGCATATACTCTTGAACTGTTGTATAGCCATCCACACTTAAGGAAAGCGTAACTGTAGAGAAAGCTGAAAATGTATCAATCAGTTTATCTGGGACTTGAGTGCAATTAAGATTAAAAATAAGATGAATATCTTTTGAGTAACCCTTTTGCTTCAAATAATCTATTAATTCCCAGTTTTCTTTAATTAAAGTTGGCTCTCCGCCTGTAAAATAAAGTTTTTTTGAGTTTGGCGCCCATTTGTAAGTACTTTCCCATATTTTCTTGTTTTTATACCAATTATGAAACACTTTTTCGTCTTTTGCAAAATAGCCTGTGTCAATCAATGGAGTGATCTCTTTTTCAGCGCTTTTTAACATTTCTTTTTGCTCTTGATAAATTTTTGAGCTGTTGCCAGGGTTGCACATCCGGCATTTCAGATTACAAAGATTCCCCGGACGAATGTCTAAATATAAAGGAGGCTCTTCCACTCTGAAATCGTTTTTCTTGCTTTTTTCAACCCTATTCAGAATATTTTTTCCATGCTCTGATTCGAGCCATTCTTTATTAAAGGATTGTCTGTAAGAGGTTCTGCCTATACTTTCTTGATAATAACAGTGCCCGCAAGCTTTTATTTTTTCCCCTGCCAGCATTTTTTTTCGGACCTGTCTTAACCCCCAGCTGTTCCAATATTCTTCTATAGAGTCCTCTTCAAAGTTATAAGTCCTATTTCTTTCATCCACTACAGCTGTTTCCGCAATACAGCAGATTTTGATATGAGAGGTAGGCCCCACAATAAACTCCATCCAGGGGTAGACACAAAAAGTAGGGGAGATTTCAGGCGCTTTCATATTTTTTTCAATTTACAGCATATTTTTTGAAATGTAAATAAGTTTCAAGATGATAATTAATAACATTGACAGTTATAAAAAACCCCTAAAACCTAATCTACATGAAAAATATTGCCATAAAGCAAATTTTATCTCACACTTTTTTAATTTTTATAAGTAACATTTTCAATTAAATAACTTGGATGGGGCTTTTTTACTGGTTCCACTAAGCCTTTTTACTAAAAATAAATTAAAAAATCAAGAAGAAATGAAAACCCCTAAACTCCTGCCTAACTTTTAGGGCGCGCTCCAGTTTATGCATTTTGTTCGTTTATACACAAGGCAACTTCTTTTTTGAATGCTTCTAAATGGTGTGTTCTATTAGTGTTCTTCATAACTATCCCACTTTTCCAAATCAACAGATTTTAACGCATCGCTTGATGTTTAGAGAACTGTCCGTGTTTGAAAGACATACTAATAATACAAATTTTATAATTCTTCATTATACTTAATCCCATTTCAGATTTTCAAAGTACTTGACCCTTCTTCTTAATTCAAATCGGCTGGGATATTTGAAATCGGGAATAAACTCATCCAAAGCCATTTCTATATCTCGGTATTCTTGCAGTAAACGATGGAATTCGGACTCATTCTTATTTTGATAAGCGTAATAAAGCAAAGTTTCCAGAAGAGCGCCTTTGTATTTTTTTGGAGTCCTTTCATTTACTTTAGATAAAAAATGTATGTATTCCTCTTCTTTGTTTTGGGAGAGAGTTAAATTAAAAACAATGTATTTTCCCACTGCAACGCCCTTCATAAAACTGGATAGAACATTATAAGCCTCATCCTGATCATTCTCTTTTCTGACAATAAAAAAAAGGCTTAAGTTTTTATCTACAGGTTGATCAGGCCATTTTTCTATGTAATATATAATGTCTTCTTTGCTTTCATAGAAGAAAGGAGCTGTCTTAGTATACTCCAGATGAAAATAATTAATAGTGGGATTGTTTTGATCATGAAATAACAATTCCCTAAACTTTATGTCTGAATCCCTGAAAAGCACTATGGGTTTTAATGTAATTTCAACGGCAATATCTGTTTGACTGCCTTCCTTTCTTAAGTATTCATAAACTTTTTCAATACTGTTGTCTCTATAAGGATACCAAAATTGTGTTTTATTTTTAACAGCTTGAGCTTGTGAGAATAGGCTCCCAGCAAACAAGAGGAATAAAGACAACGCAAAGTATATTTTCCAGCTTTTTGGCATTAAGGATTCAATCTCTTTTAGAGATAAAACAATAAATAAGATGAGAAACAAGCTAAAAACAATGATATACCAATTGTGCAGTCCATTCCAAATAAGTCCAATTTGAAATATGGAATCATAAATTAGAGGGAAGAATATGAGAGATGAAAGTATTATCAATAATAAAGAGGTCTCCAATTTCTTTTTTAAAAAAGCAAGAGCTATAAGACCAGTTGTAACAGCCAGAAAAAAAAAGGACATCTCCTTATAAAAAGAAAAAAAATACTTTTCAATAAAATAAAAAACATCTAAATTCCTGAAGTAAGATTTTATAGTGTCTGTAGAAATCTCTTTAAATTTATAGGCAGACTTGCCAAACAAGAGCATGTTGATATAAAACGGAGCGGTTAAGAGTCCTGCGGCTATATTAGTTACAAACAGTTTTTTAAAAGCTATTTTTTGCTTAAAAAGAAACAGCCAAAAAGAAGAAAGGAATAAGGAAATAATAAAAATAACAGGTTGCAGGCCAATTGAGACAACAAAAAGATATTGTGAGGAAAAAACAGGGAAAAGAGACTTTTTATCTAAATCTTGTTTATCGTTATCTCTTATGTAAGAGAGATAAAAAAACAAAAAAAGAAAGCCTGTAAGAAGAGCTAAACAGAGAGGTCTGGCATCTATAGAGTGCAGTCTTATGACATGATTAATTGAAAATAACAAGAATCCTATAACTGTAATCCAAAGAGAAGAACAGAAAAAATAAAGCCCTAAAGGCAGAGCAAAACACAAAATCAGATAAAAAAACATAGCATGAAATCTCACGGCAAATTTATTTTCTCCAAACACATTATGAGAGAATGCGCTAAAATAATAATCCAATGGCGGCTGTTGCTGTCTTTTACTGGCGTCTATAATGTCTTTTGAAAAACTCATAGAAAACTGAGCCATTTCAGGGTTCTCAATTCCTCTTGAATATTGTGTGGAAATATTAAAGAGCCCAATAAACAAATTGATAAAACAACAAATTAAAATTAACAAAGAGCTTTTATTTTTTATCCTCTTTTTTTGCATTATTTGTTTGAATGAGCGCTCTTTGGCTAGTTGACGCCATCTGCGAATTGAAAATCCGGCAAGCAAAGCAAGCGTCAATATAAAAAATAGAGTCAAAAAATCAAACTGCTTGTTTTTAATGAAAGAGACATAAATAGACACTAAGGAGGCATAACATAAAAGAAAAGAAAGAACCCCTTGCATTAAAAAATGTATAGGCATTGCCTTTAACAAATATATGAAAGTTTTAATTCTGTCTAGGCTATCTTCAGTCTAAATAATACAATTTATCTTATTAGACTGATTCTGTTTGAAAAAACGGGAATTATAGACTTAACTTCGCATGGCTCCTTTATTTATTTTTGGTCTTAATTCTATCCTTATTTATTTCCCAGAGAAATTGCTCAAAACCCTTTCATTTCCTTGGTTTGAAGGCTCTCTATGCGAAGTTAAGTCTATAGTTTCTGAAAATTCAGTATGGCAGTCATCCCTGCGAAAGCATTTCCTCACGAAAAAGCATGCCTCTGTGAAAATGAGGGCAAGGACGGGAATTTCCAAAAAAAACCAATTTCCTAAAAAAACCAGCAGATTAAAGCTCTTTATTTAAGCTAAAGGTTAAGTTATCTTCAAGCTCAAAAGGCTTTTGACATTTTAAATAAACTCTGTTTTCATTAAATCTAAGAGGGGTTTTTAAAACTCCTTTCACCCAACCCAAGGAGGTTTTATGCTTATTGATTTATATTCTCTAGTGGAAAATGTGATTGCCAGCTCTCTCATCATAGGAGGTATAGCCTTTTTAGTGAACTCACATATCCCCCGCTCTCTTTTTGACGCTTTTACTGACATAAAAAATAATGAAGTCTTAATCTATTTGACAGCTTGGATGTTTTTAATTCTGGGATTCATCACAGTATGGGTTCATAATGACTGGTATTTTGGCTATTCTATTATCATAACGCTGTTTGGCTGGATTCTAGTTATAAAAGCTTCTCTCTGGCTCTTATTTCCCAGACATCTTATCCATCTTGCAAAGAAAATGTCCTTTATAGTAAAAAGCCACTGGTTCCGTATCGTGTATGGCCTTGCGCTGTTGCTAATAGGCGCATTTATACTTGTAAAACAGCACACTGATAAACTATCTCTTTAAAACAGATTTGGTTAGACTGATTTTGTTTGAGTTTTTCTGCTAAATTCTTTATGGTTAAAGGCTTTCATAGCTTTTAAGTCTATAATTCCCGAGTTATATACTGATCTTGTTTGAAGATTCCAGTTTCAGCTGGATTCCCGCTTTTGCGGGAAGGACAGGTGTTGCGGGAAGGACAAAGGCAACGGAAAATTCAAATGGAATCACTATATAATTCCTATAATTTCTGAATTTTCAGACACAGCCAGATAACAGCTTGATAGATAGCCTGCCTTATGGTAATTCTCTCTTAATGTTCAGTGAATGGAATCAATCCATAAAACGCACTCATCTTTCAGAAGAAATTAACTTACAGATGGAAGATCAAACGGTCGTTTTAAATGGCTGGATTAAAGCTATAAGAGATCATGGCCCTCTTGTTTTTATTGATTTATGGGATGAAAGCGGCCTTATTCAAATTAACTGCGATAAAAACAGCTCCCAATGGAAAAAACATCAATCTTTAGGATATGATTGTATTTTATCTGTCCGAGGGAAAGTAAAAGCCCGCCCCAAAAACATGCAAAATAAAAAAATCAAGACAGGAGAAATAGAAATCATTCCCCAAGAGATAACTCTGTTGTCAAAAGCAAAAACAGCCCCCTTTCGCTCTGGGGACACAGTGAATGAAGATCTAGCTTTGCAGTATCGTTATTTAGATTTTAGAAGAAGACCAGCTCTCAAACAAAATTTAAAAATACGGCATAAAGCTTTGCAAATCATTCGGCAGGAGCTTTCCAAACAAAATTTTTGTGAAATTGAAACTCCTATCCTTTATAAAAGCACTCCTGAAGGAGCTAGAGACTATCTGGTTCCCTCCAGAAAACAAAAAGGATGTTTTTACGCCCTTCCGCAAAGCCCTCAAACCTTAAAACAGCTTTTAATGCTCTCAAGTTTTGAAAAATACTTTCAAATAGCCAGATGCTTTCGTGATGAAGATTTGAGGTCCAACCGACAGCCTGAATTCACTCAGCTTGATTTAGAGATGAGCTTTGCCGACGAAGAAAACATCCTATCCTTGACAGAACAGCTGATACAAAAAATTTGGAAAGAGATAAAAAATGAAACTGTCTCAGATTTTCCCCATTTATCTTATCAATCCGCCTTAGATCGTTTTGGAACAGATAAACCAGATTTAAGAAATCCTTTAGAATTAAAGCGGATTGATTCAGAGATTATCAAAACTTCAAATGTAAAAGTTTTGTTATCAGCCCTCAATCAAGGCTCTTGCGCCAAAGGGCTTTTTGTCCCTCATTTAACTTTTTCAAGAAGTCGATCGGACGAAATACAAAAAACAGTAAAGTCTATGGGAGCTCAAGGAATCCTATGGATACAAAAAACAGAAACAGAATGGAAATCCCCTATAAAAAAACATATCAGTGAAAACTTTTTGCAAAAGCTTTATGAAAAAGCGGGAGGCAGAGAGGAAGGGATTTGTTTTATCAGCTCTGGAGAGAGCGCTCTTGTCAATACGGTCTTATCCCAACTGCTCTTTTTATTTGGAAAAGAGGAAAACTTGATTGACAGCTCTCAAACAAAATTTGTGTGGATAAAAGATTTCCCTTATTTTTATTTTGATCCAGAGATAAAAAAATGGACCGCCCTCCATCACCCTTTCACTTTGCCCCAGCAAAAGGACATTGCTCTTTTAAGTGAAAGCCTTACAGAAAATCTTTCAAAAATAAAAGCAAGGGCTTATGACTTAGTCTGCAATGGCCATGAGCTGGCAGGCGGAAGCCTTCGTATTTTTGATACAGCTCTTCAAAAAAGAATTTTTTCTGTCTTAGGCTTGAGCCAGCAAGATATAGAAAATCAATTTGGCTTTTTTTTAACAGCTTTAAGCTATGGAGCGCCTCCTCACGGCGGCATTGCCTGGGGAATAGAAAGACTGATTATGCTTTTAACAAACACAAATAATATCAGAGATGTGATGGCCTTTCCAAAAACAACCCGCGCGGTTTGCTTAATGTCTCAAGCCCCCTCTCCCGCCAATACAGACACCTTAACAGAGCTGGGGCTGTCTGTTATAAAAAATGAATAGATTTCTTTACTACCAATTGTAGTGAGAAAAAGCGCGGTTGGATTCAGCCATTCGGTGAACTTCCTCTTTTTTCTTAACCGCATTGCCCCGATTGTTGTAGGCTTCAACTAACTCTTTTGCCAAGCTCTCAGCCATAGGCTTCCCTTTACGAGACCGCGAGTGAAGAACCAGCCAACGCATCGCCAAAGTCACTTTTCTTGCGGGACGCACATCCACTGGCACTTGATAAGTGGCGCCTCCCACTCTGCGGGAGCGAACTTCCATAGAGGGCTTGCAGTTTTCAATCGCTTTTTTAAAGACAGAAATAGGATCTTGAGAGGATTCCAGCTCCTTGATTTTTTCAAGAGAGTTGTAAAAAATACCCCGAGCTTTTTCCTTTTTGCCATCCAAGGTCAGCTTATTGATAAAACGAGCCACAGTCATATCGTTATAAATTGGATCTGGCTTTATATCTCTAGCCAAACTTCTATTTTTTCTTCTCCTAGACATTTTCCCTCGATTTTTCTCTTTTATTCAGGTCTCTCTTACCAAAGGCTTACTTTTTAGGCCTTTTTGAGCCATATTTAGAGCGGCCTCTCTTTCTATCAGCTACCCCTTGAGTGTCCAAAGTTCCTCGGACTATGTGATAGCGAACCCCCGGCAAATCTTTCACTTTTCCTCCGCGAACCAACACCACGCTGTGTTCCTGCAAATTATGCCCAATCCCAGGAATATATGAATTGACTTCAAAACCTGAAGATAATTTGACTCTGGCTACCTTTCTTAAAGCGGAATTTGGCTTTTTAGGTGTTGTGGTAAAAACACGAGTGCAAACTCCCCGCCGTTGAGGACAGCTGGCCAAAGCGGGGGATTTAGACAAAGAGCCTTGTTTGACTCGGTTTTTTCTCACTAATTGGTTTAATGTTGGCATAAAATTACCCTTAACAAGAAGTGAAGCTAATATTTTTTAAAAGGCCAGTCAAGAGTTTTTGCAATCAATTTTACAGAGCGGCCGACTTAATTGTGTCTATAATTCCTTGAACGCTTTTATTTACAATGGCTTTAGAGTAAAATTACTTTTATCGTTTGCCAACCCACAAACAAAATCAATAACAAGAAATTCTGGGAATTATATGCTAAATTCACTTTTTTAGCTTTTTTTAGTTTTCTGTTTTTCCTTTATCAGGAAAATCTTTTTTTGACAAAATAGCAATGGCTAAGGCCCCTAAGCTTAAAGCGCCGGCAAATAAAAAAGGGCTTTCATGATTCAAATGCTGGTAAAACCAGCCTCCTGTGGCCGGGCCAATAATTCTTGCCATAGAGGAAAGACTTTGATTCACACCAAAAATGCTCCCCTGTTTTTTCTCAGAAGTCATTAAACTTAGAGCGCCGTTTAAACTGGTGTTAGACAAACTGTAGCCAATGGAAAACCCCGTCACGCCTATCAGCAAAATAAAAAAAGCGACAGAGAAAAAGGGCATAAAAGAAGAAACAAAAAAACC
>JAPPIY010000197.1 GCA_026914095.1 Oligoflexia bacterium | reverse complement strand
TCATTTTAACAACTTAACCCCTATCATAATGGGCTTAAGTTGTCATGAACCAAAATAATTATCAAAAAGTTGTCATTGATGAAATTCAAAAAGCCTCCAAGCTATTGGATGTCATTCAAAAAATCATGAGAGAAAAGCCAAATATTCAATTTATTATGACTGGCTCCAGCGCTAGAAAACTAAAAAGAGGCTCTGGAAACCTTTTGGCTGGCAGGGCTTTTCAATATTTTCTCTTTCCTTTTTCTGTTTTTGAGCTGAATGAGAAAACAAACTTCAACTCCATTTTGGAGTTTGGAACTCTGCCTGAGATATTTCAAAAAAAATCTAAATCCGATAAAAAAGAATTTTTGAAAAGCTATGTTCAAACTTATTTAAAAGAAGAAATTATTTCTGAACAAATTATTAGAAAACTAAACCCTTTTAGAAATTTTCTTCAAATAGCGGCGCAACAAAGCGGTCAAATTATAAGCTATTCCAAAATCTCTCAAGATATAGGAGCTGATGACAAAACAGTTAAAAATTATTTCTCTATCCTTGAAGACACTCTTTTAGGTTTTTTCCTGCCTTGTTATCATAAATCTATCCGAAAACAACAAAGACAGTCCCCTAAATTTTATTTTTTTGATACAGGTGTTAAACGGGCTTTAGATAAACAATTGGAAGCGCCTCTCGTTAAAAACACTTACTCTTATGGAAATGCTTTTGAACATAGAGTTCTCCTGGAATGCTTTTATTTGAATGAATATTTAAGAAAAGATTTTAGTTTTTATTACTTAAGGACAAAAGATCAAAACGAAATTGATCTCATCATAGAAAGGCCTGGAAAATCAGATATTCTTGTGGAAATAAAATCAGCCCAATACATTCAAAAAAGACATACCAGCCGATTGAATCATTTTCAGAAAGACTGGCCGAACTTTTGTAAAGCTCAACTCTGGTCACAAGAAAAAACATCAAAAGTTATAGACAAAGTGGAATGCCTTTTTTGGAAAAAAGCGTTGCGATCCCTCTTTTTTAACAAGAGAAGCTACATCAACTTATAGTTGGGTCCACTTCCTCTTTCTCTGGGAGTCCAGCGAGGGCCTAAAATATCAGTCGCTTTGCAGTCCACACAGTTGGGAGCATTTACAATCAGTTGATCCTCTTTTTGCTCATACACTCCCGCTGGACACATTTTTTCATAAAATAAGCCTACTTCTTTATTGAGTTTGTCTTTTTTGAGCAGGTGGGAGGGAATTTTGTCTCTGGTTTTATTTCCTGAAAGATAAACCGCATTCACTTTGCTTATCCCCTCGTGAATAGCGGAAGATTCCCGCTTTGTCCTTTTAACTTGAGCGTCTTCCTTGAGTTGAGCGCTCTTAAAATCAAAGGGGAGATAACCTTTTGTCAATGTAATCAGCCCCGCTTTTGCCAAACCGTGAAACAAACCTTTATGAAAAGACTGTCTCAAGTTGCGGTAGATATACAAATCTTTGGCTATAAAGCTGTTTTTAATTTTCTGATCATATTCTTTTAAAACAGCGTGAGAAAAATCTTTTTTATTAAAAGCGGACATTATAACTTCAGCGGAATAATAACCAGACGCCATAGCATAATGAACTCCTTTTAAACTAGCCATATTTACAAAACCCGCGCTGTCGCCTAAAATTAAAACCCCATCACCGCTCAGCCGATGGGGTATGGCATGGTAGCCGCCTTCAGGAATGGTCTTTGCCCCCCACTCTATACATTTCCCTCCTTCCAAATATTTTTTAAACAGAGGATGCCTTTTCATTTTTTGCAATTCCTCATGAACCGAAAGCTGGGCCGAGGGAGAATCCAAACCCGCCACCAAACCCAAAGAAGCCAAGCCTTCCCCTAAAGGGTAAAACCAAGAGCCTCCAAAAGTTTTAGAATCCAAAGGCCAGCCCATGCTGTGAAAAATTTTATCAGGCTCTGTTTTCACTTCCCATATCTCTTTCACCCCTAAAGCATAAGTCTGAGGATACCGGCTGGAAATGTTTTGATTCTGAATATAAGACTGAGTCAAATGCCCTCGGCTCCCTTCTGAAAGAACAACAACTTTAGAAAAAATCCGACTGGCTGGCTCCGCATTGTCTGTTTTTGCGCCGTCTTTATTTAAACCATAAGCCTTAGAGGCAACACCTATCACTTTGTTGTGATTCATTAAAAGCTTTTCAGCTGGAAAAGAGGTGAAAACATGAACTCCCAGCTGTTCCGCCGTCTTTGCCAAAAAGCGAACCGCCTCACAAAGTGAAGCTGTCCAACAGCGCTTGGCCTTCATGCCCGGCGGCACAGGAACAGGAAAAGCTTTTTGAGGAGTTAAAAAATAAAAAGCCTCTCTCTCGACTTTCTTTCTAAAAGGAAACTCCGTATCAGCTTTGTCAGGAAACAGCCATTTAAAAACCAGAGGATTGATAACCGCGCCAGACAAAGTATGCCCCCCGATTTGATCCGCTTTTTCCATAATGCCAATTTCTATCTTTTGATTTTTGCTTTTTGCCAGCTGAGCTAAACGAATCGCGCTGGAGAGGCTGGCTGGCCCTGCCCCTACAAACAAAACATCCAGCTCAATACTGTTTTCATTGGGCTGTTCCTCAGTTTGAACAATAAAATCCTCAGAGGGAAAAGGGACTTGATGATCTCTAGGGATGAAATCGCTCATTACTTAAAATTTTTTAATTTTTCCCCAGCTAAGCTCAGCAATTTGGCAATTTCCGCATGACCCGCATTTTCAGCTTTTGTTAAGGCAAAGCCTGTAATTAAACACCTAATAATGCCAATTCCTGACATGATGACATTTCATACCTTTGCTCTCAAATTCCTCTATCTGCAATTTTTGTTCCTCTATACTGGTTGACTCTATTGCATGCTTTAGCTCGTCAGAAAAATTATCCTGTTCAGAACCTTTCGATATATACCATCCACCATTTATCTTCCAACAGGTGTTTATCGCATCCCATTTGGCAAGTGTCGTGCTGTATCCGTATCCTTTAACTCTCATTGGAGGATCAAAACCTATAATGGGTGGAAGATTAGCAATATCATCAGAATCCCCTGCCTGGTCATCTGTCTTCTTTGGCGCCATTGGCATCGCATAATACAAAAAATCACAATTACAGACAACAACGACTCCCGATTGCATTTTTCTTTCCAGTTCAGTCACCTGATGTTGCAATTCCATTATCCTGCCATACAATCCTCCCCTCCCCCAAAACCTGCCCTTATTATCTGAAGGGTTTTCTGGGGCCGGTTCTAAAGCGGCAACAGGTAATGTGATTAGTAATGAAATACCGGCCAAAGCAACTAGGGTTTTTATTTTTAACATCATTTCCTCCTTTTTCATAAAAGATACAAAACACAAACTCATTAGTCAAGTCTTTTGTTGCTCCACTCCAAAAGACTAGTAATTTTTTTATCCTTAGATAAAAACACTTGGACAGTTCCCTCTAATGTTTAAGCAACTGTTTCACTTCCCTTTATCTTTTCAGTTTTTTCATTCAATCTTTTAAAGTTTATAAAGATGTCCCTATCCCTTCCTCGGCTTCCCAACACTCTCGCGCCACTTTTCCCTGAAAACCCCAGAAAAAAAAATCTTCCTTCACTGTTCCTGTGAAACCTCTTCACAAATTCATTTGCTCAAAGATTTTTCCCCTAAAAAACAAAAACCGGCAAGTCAGTCCATTGTGTTAGGACTTTTTCAACACTGGTCAAATAGCTGATCTGCTTTTGCAAGGAAGGCAACTGAAATAAACTGATCGGGTTTAAAATTTTCAGGTTTCATCTGAATCCTCGCTTTCGCGGGAGTTCAGTCTGCTGGGAGAAGTCTGAACAAGGCAACGGAAAATTCAAACCCGATCGGTATAAAAAAGGAACAAACTAAAGTGCTGTTTTTTATAAGTTAGTTTTGTCTTCTGGTTTTTTATTTTAAAAACAAAATAGATGACTATTTTTACAAAAATTATAAATAAAGAAATCCCGGCTGATATTGTATATGAAGATGAACTCTGCCTGGCCTTTAAAGACATAAAGCCTCAAGCGCCTGTTCATATCCTGCTTATTCCTAAAAAAGAAATTTCCTCTTCCCAAGAGATTACAAAAGAGGACCAAAACTTAATGGGGCATTTGATGGTAAAAATCCCCGAGATTGCAAAACAATTGAACTTATCCACTTATCGTCTAGTCGTTAATACTGGAGAAGATGCCGGGCAAACTGTCTCTCATATCCATATTCATATTTTGGGAGGAAGAAAGCTGGGCTGGCCTCCCGGCTGATTAGACCGCTAGAGACTTTCTCACAAATGACAATACCAATTTAAAAATGAGGTTAAACCAGTTTAGAGCTTTGCTTTCCTATTGAAAATCCACTAACTATAACTATGGTCAAGCTAACTTCAATTCTACTGTTATACGGATTGGGTTTGAATTTTTCTGGTTTCAGCTAGACTCCCGTCCCCGCTTTCGCGAGGACAAGCTTTTGCGGAAGTGACAGAAAGGAGTAAAACTCAAACAATCGATATAAGAGATTTATAAGACCGCCGCTACTTCTTTCCAAATAGTTTTTTGAAAAATCCGCCGGATTTTTTAGATTCCTTGTTCGGTTCGGACTTATTTTGAGAAAGGCTTTTTGCAGTGTCTTCAGCTTTTTTAGCCTTTTGTTCTTTTTTCGCTTCTTCTTGTTTCCTGCTATCCTTTGCGGAGCTTGCTGGAGATTCCTCTTGTTTCCTGCCTTTAGCTTTCCCACTGTCCTCTACAAGACCCTCTTGCGTTTTGCTTTTGGCTTTCCTGCTGTCCTCTACGAAACCCTCTTGCGTTTTGCCTTCAGCTTTCTGGCTCCTTGCAGGACTTGCTTTAGATTCTTCTTGCCTTTCGCCTTTAGCTTTCTTGCTATCCTCTGCGAAACTTGCTGTAGATGAAGCTTTTACTGTTTTAACTTCATCAGCTGTTGCCTTTTTAAATTTATTCTGCAATTGAGCTTCTTTATCAGTTGCCAAATGCTCAGCCTTTATAGACACTGGCTCTTGAGGTTTCTCGCTTTTTATTTCAGAAGAGCTGGCTATTTTCTCTGTTTTTTGCTCTGGATCCTCTTTCTCATCTGTTTTATCTAGCGCAACAACAGCCGGCTCTTCTTTAGAAACTGTGTCCTTAGCCTCCGCCGTTTCGGGTAAAGCCGCTGTTTCCGCTTTTGGAGAAATAAGCTCCATTTCCTGATCGGTTGTTTTAATAAGAGCTGGTCTCTTCTTTCTAATTTTTCCTTTAATAGTTAAAAGGATTTCTGTTTGACACTCTGAATCCAAACGAATGCTAATTTTATGATCTCCCACTGTCTTTAACTCAGAAAAATGAATGTCTCTTTTATCCACACTGATTTTATGCTTTTCCTCTAAAGCTTGAGAGATTTCATGGGCCGTCACAGAACCAAAAATTTTATTGTCTTTTTGGCTCTCCTTTTCAAATACGAGCTTGGCTAAAGACAGCTGTTCAATTAAAGCTTTTCTTTCAGAAACCGCTTTTCTTTTTTTAGCTGTAATTATGGTTTTCTGGTGATTCCAAGCTTTCACACGATCTTTGTTTAATAAAAGGGCATAGCCTTTTGGGAGCAAGAAATTTCTGGCAAAGCCATTTTTAACAGAAACCTGATCTCCCGCCTTACCCAGATTTTTAACATCTTTTTGTAAAATCAGTTTCATGCTCTTCCTCAAAAGAATTAGTGTCTATTAGACCAAGCTTGTTTTTTTTGATGTTTTGCCAGTCTTTCTTTTTCCCGTTGAGCCGTTTGCTCTAAAGCCTCAAAAAACTTCTTGATATGGCTTTCAGGAGTTTCTTTTTTAGGCAGTTTTTCCTCATGAAAGTAAAGAACCTTCCTATTGATGGAAAGCTGTCTTCTGATTTCGGTAATGACATGAGGGGGGGCCGAAAATAAAAGGTGAAAATACAAGCCTCTGGACGCTTTTTTTGCCCTAGGATTGGCAATAGGGCGGGAGCCCCAAGCATCCACTCTAAAGACTTCCCCTTTTTCTTTTTCAACGATTTCCGCCACTAATTGACAGATTTCCCTTTGATCACTCTCTAAAGCCTCAGGGCTTAAAACTAAAACCTGCTCATAAAATTTCAAATTTTGATTCATAGATCAGCTTGAATACAGGATATTTAGAATAAAAACAAGAAAAAAATTAAATTTTCACTTAGTTATATCAATCCTGTTTGAAATTTCCTCCTTCCTTAAAAATCTTAAATTTAAAGCCAATTATAAAAATTGTGAGAATCAAACGTGTAATTCCTGAAACAAAAGGATTTTAAGCTATTTTTCATTATATGGAACCCGCTTCTCAAAGAAAAAAGTTGTTAATTTTTTTGACAGAGATTGTAAATATTTTGGCCATATTCTCATTTTAAAGCTCTAAAATGTGGGAAAATCGTGTCATTTTCAAAAAAAATTAGGGAATTATATATGATCCCGTTTAGGTTTTCCTGTCTGACCGTCATTCCTGTAAGTGTTCAGTAATTCGCTGACAATTCCCGCGAAACCTGTCATTCCCGCGAAAGCGGGAATCCAGCCACAGCCTGAAACTTTCAAACCAGAGAAATATAACAGCCAATCAAAACCCTATCCCCCTTCCTCTCATAACAAAAAAAGAAAGGCTAAGCTCCTTTATTCTCCTCTCTTACAAAAACACTCTAAAAAATCTAAAAAAATAAACAAAATCAACTCTTCTCCCCTTCTTTAAAACTCAAATCCCTTTCCCTTTCTATCGCCAATTTCTCATTGATTGAGTTTTTAACCGGCCCCCGCCCATCACACCAAAGACATATCCACAATTTTAACGGAAAAACAAAGGACCTGATGATGTCAATGTTTATAAAAAATAACAAAGCTTTCTCTATCATGGGAACTTTAGTCGCTAGCGCTATAGGCATTATTGTTATCACAGGCCTTACCAAAAACTTCGTCCATATGAACAGCCAAATCAGCCAATCCGAGAAAAAAATCCAACGAGCCACTCTCATTGGACTTGTAGGAAACGCCATGAACAATCCCTTTCAATGCAAGGAAACCTTAAAACACATAGCTTCAGATATACATTCCGGAAATCAACCCCCAAGCTTTCATAAAATTAAAACAAAGACAGGAACAATTGTTGATCTGACGCCCAGTCATCTTCAAAAATATGGAATGCAGGGGCTGGCCTACTTTGAATTAAAATGTGATGAAACCTCTCCCGTTGCCTGCGACTATTCTGGAGCCTCTTGCTCGACTCCTCTTACTAAAAAATGGATATTAAACTTAGTCTCTCAATCTAAGGTCAATAATATCCCTTCTTGTAATCGTATAATGGAGATCTCAATTTCAATCACTTCTACCGGCTCGGGAGCTGACCATCTCACTTGTCTGGGCAGCTCTAGCCCCTCTCCTTGCGACTGCGTGGGAGGGCAGATTTGGGATTCTAGCTTTCAAAACTGTGTCTGTCCCAGCCATAGACCCAACTGGAACGGCTCTCAGTGTATCTCTTGCGCGGGAGGACAGATTTGGGATTCTAGCTCTCAAACTTGTGTCTGTCCCAGTGGAGCTAACTGGAATGGATCAAGCTGTGTCACTTGCTCCACAGGGCAAACTTGGAACTCCGTCTCTAAAACCTGCGTCTCAACAAGCTCTCTCTGTCCTACAGGATATATACTTACTTATCCAACCCTGCGTTGTTGGAATCCAATTAGTGGTATCTTTTTATAGCGCCGGTTAATAATCCCACCATCCCACAATTGTTTCAGAAAAATTCTCCAAGGCATGATTTGAATTTTATCTTTTGTTATCCTCTCTTCTTTATCCAAAGAAACCATAATATAGTAATTAGGTTTGAGTTTTCTGGTTTTAATTTAGAGCTGACTGCCTGTGTTGGAAAAACAGTCAAACAGGAAAACCTAAACAGATCAGTATATAATTCCCAACAAAAGACAATAAATGACCTGCTAAACCAAAAAGACTAATGCCATAAAAAACAATTAAACTTCTTTTTGAGCTTTTTAATTTCTTTTTCCGGAAAATTTGTCACTTTAGATATTAACTGAAATGTTTATCTTTTCTTTCAGCATATTTGCAATGACTTTTTTTATGCCTTCTTGTCGACCTTCTTGCAGGCCTTCTTCTCAGTTTAAAAAAAGCCCTAAAATTCTCTTCTTATAGTGTATTTTTCTTTTGGAAATCTTTTTGCAGGTAACTTTGATATAAAAAAGCTTTTTCGTATAGCTTTTTGTTTAAAATTATATTATTATAAAATTAAAGG
>JAPPIY010000090.1:1303-8299 GCA_026914095.1 Oligoflexia bacterium | reverse complement strand
CCATAAAAGCTTTTATATCTTCAACTTGCTTTGGAGAGCCGCTGTAAAAAAACTGAGTCTTGATATGCCCCGAAAACTGAGTGTTTGGCGCTAAATCATTTAAAGCCTTTAAATTTAAAAAAGGAGCAGAGCCTCTAATAAAATAAACTTCTATGGGCGGGGAATCCTCTGGCTCCCCTTTTTTCTTTTTTTTGGATTTATGAAAAGTAAAAAACAAGTGGGAATCCTCTTTAAATAGCTTAAACTTCCAGCCTTTTTTAAAAGCCAGCCACTTAGCTAAATCCAAAGAAACAACCAAAGAATTTAAAAAGACCGGCTTGCCTTTATAGAAAAAAGATAAATTTTTAAACTCCACTCCTGGCGGAAAGATTTTCATCTTCAGCTTATCAAATTCCATTTGCGCAGCTCTTGGAGATTTGTTTTGAAAGTCTCTAAATGTCTTTTCCAAAAAATCATTCCAAGGGAAACGAGCAGAAAATATAAGACAAATCAAAGCAAAAATAAAAAGCAAAGTCTTTTTATTTTTATTTACAACAGAAAAAAAGCTCTTTAATAACTTTAACATTTTTAACCCCTTTCAACAGCTAAATCATTCCCTCTGTTTTTCTCCTCAAGTTAAAAATAAACTGCGAATCACGGATCGCCTACAGCTTTTCTTTTTCTTACTGCTCTGTTTTTCCGCTTTTTAAAATTTTCATTACCTAAAGCCTTAGTATCACTCTTTATAGGGCTGGAGGACTCCTTTTTTTTATGGACAGGCCGTCTTTTTATCACAGGAGCCTGATCTCTGCCCTTAGAGACAAAAGCCTCCAATTGATAAGTGATGTCATAATGTTTAGGATATTCCGCATTCTCTTCAAGACTGACTGCATTTAAGCGCATTTGAGGCAAAGCATTCAGCTCAGCCCCTAATCTAACCGCTTGCTTAATATTCAAATGTTTAAGATCAATGCTAAAATCCACTTGACGAATGGATTTCGCTTTAGGGAAAGGCTTGTTTTTATCAACGACTTTAAAATCACCCGCAGAATATTTTTCAACCACTCTGTCAATTTTCACTTTTAAATCCTCTTCAGATAAATTAAAAAAAGAAGAGCTTTTATTTCTGACCTTTAACAGCTCCAAAGACAAGATATACTTTTGTTTAAAGTCAGACCAAGTTCCCATAGAAGAAAACAAATAAGACACAGGAAGATAAATCACAGAAACAAATATAAAAAATATCAAAAAATATTTAATAAGTTTTTGCTGTCCTCTATTCAAAGACTGATACTTTTCTTTTAAGACATTAAAAGCATTGCTCTCTGAAAGACGATTCTCAAAGTTTTTAAAAAGCTCAATTCCTTGTTTTTGAAAGTCTTTCAGCAATTTAAACATTTTATTAAAGCTCCTTTTTAAGAATCAATGAATAAGAAAAAGAGCTGACATTTGGCGCTAGCTCTTTGGTTTGTTTTTTTACATCTGAATCAGAAGTCTTGGAATCCTTTTTTTCTGAAGACTCTGTTTTCTCCTGCGGCTGGGCTGAAGGGGCAGGCTCCGCCTTGTCTGATTTTTCCTTGGGCTGAGAAGAAAGGGATTCTTCTATATTCTCAATAGGTTTTTTAGACAAACTTTGCAAAAGAGCTTTAAACCGCTCTAAAGCAGAGCTATTTATTGCGCCTCTCATCTCCACTTTTTGTCCTGAAATTTTTAAATAGTGAAGGCTTAAACCCCAATCTTCCGCTGAGCCGATTTTTTGGACAATTTGTTCCAGCCGATCCATAGGCTGTTCTAAATTTAACTGTTCTCTGACAATTTCTTCATCTTCTTTTTTTTCTTTTTCCATAGCTAAGAAATCTTCTATAGACTCAACATGGATCGCGCTTTCTCTTAAATAAGCTATCTTTTTCCCATAATCTGAAAAAACCTCTTCCATCTTACTTAAAACCGCGGAACTCTCAAACTGCCTCACAAAAGCATAAACGGAAAAAACAACAAAACAAAATATAAAGACTAAAGCTGTTTTTTTCCACTTTTTTGGATAAAGCGAAAGGGCTGTTTTTTTTGTGGACTGCAAAAAATTTAAACCAGTATAAGGAGATTTCTTTAATCCCTCTAAAGCCAGACCTAAAGCCATGTCAGCTAAAGGCTGTTCTTGCAGATCAAAATTAGGAAAAGGCGCAAAGCTTTTTAATTTGGAGACAGGCAAATCCAACTCTTCTGTCAAAACAGCGCTCAAGTTTTTAATCATAGCGCCCTGCCCAAAAACAACCGCCTTGGAGAAAGTTTGATTTTGTTTGATTTCTAAGGACATTTTTAACAGCTTAAGCTCAGGAATTAAAAATTGAATTTGTTTTTTTATCAAATTGGAAAAAAACTTCTGCTCTTTTGTAAAACCTTTAACCTGCGTCAATATAAAAGCTTTTGCAAAAAACTCATCATAGGCTTTTGCCATTGAAAGCTTATAGGCTTTTGCCATCTCCTCTATAATTCCTCGGCACCCCCATTCTAAAACAGAAACATGATTTAAAAAACCATCCTTATAGAGAAGGACTAAACTATTTTCCAAGCCTAAATAAATATAAGCCTCTCCTGAGTTTAAATTTTGAGCTTGAGACAAAGGGACATTCCAGTTTTCAAGCAAGTTTGCCAAAGCGGAGGAGGAGCAACTTAATAAATGAATATTTCTTTTAAGAGGCTTGGTAAAATTGACAAACTCCTTCACATTTTCCTCTGGAGTAACAAAAACTAAAACAGCGCTCTTATTTCCATCCCTCGTTCTGCAAATGCGGGCGTCAAAAAGCGACTTATCCAATTGAAAAGGGGTTTTATCCTCAATTTCAAAAGGAAGAGTCTTTAAAATTTTAAATTTCTCTTTAAAGGGAAATTCCACAAAAAAACTGGAAACCGCGCTTTGAGAAAGCCCGTAACACAATCGTATACTTTTGCCCTTGTATTGGTTTTCAATTCTTTCCGCCTCCTTAGAAAGCAGGGCTTGTTTTTCCTCCTCTGATTGAGAATTTTTAAAAAAGAAGCTCTTAACAGAAAGTATCTCTGGTTTTTGGCTGGAAAAAGACAGCTCAGCCAGACTAAGACTGTCTTTTGAAATATAAAAACCAATACTAACCATCATGCTGTTTTTCCCTCAAGATCGGCTCAATAAACTTTACAAACTTTCTTTAAGAAACATTATAACCAAAGATTTATAGTAAGAGTAGTCAAATTTTAACTGTTCTTTTTTATCCTTTTGCAAGTCTTCTGATGGGTTTTGCCGCAAACTGACAGCTTTCCCTTTGTTTTTTTGCCTTTCCTGCTCCCGATAGACCGCTTTTTGATAGCGGATGGCGGAAGAGGACAGATCATAAAGCAAGCCCTCAAGCTCCACCCATTGTCCTCTGTATTCGCCATTAGACTTAATGCGAAAAGACATAGGAAAATCAAAACTCAACATATCTAAAGTCTGATAAGCGGTTTTCAGCTCTCCACACCAATCAAAACCCTGCTCTCTTACAAAATCACAAAAGTCTTTTTCTCCTGAAAAGGGCTGATAAAACTCAGAGTCAATTTGTGTTCTCAGTAAAATCTGCTCAATTAAAGCGGGGGAAAAATTTAAAGCTTTTAACATCTCTTGTTTGGCATAATTGATATTTAACGACTTAGAGCCATAAGTCGTGATATGAGGCTCTAAAATTTCAAATATTTTTAAAGTGACTTGAGGGGTTTTTTTAATCTCCTCTACAGAAATAAAAGAGCGGTTAAGGGGGTATTGACCATCTTCTATAAGCTCTTCACTGCCTCCATTTTGACTCTCACTGTCTAAATCTGTCCAATCCGATAAATTGTTTAATATTTCCTGTATATCTTTTTCGTCATACTCCTCTTTTAGCTCAAGATCCTCCTGTGCCGCATTCCATAAGAGATTAAAAAGAGTGTCATAAGTAAAGTCTCTTAAAAAGGGCAAAGGGCTGGAGAGATCATTGATATCCAACAAACCGTCCTCTGCTGTAATAGAGATCAAATAAGAGCCTTTTAAAAAAGAAAGTTTTGTTAAGCTTTGCAGACTTTCCCTCTCACTTTCCAGCATATCTTCTGTAGGAAGCAGAGGCCACATAAAAGGAAACCGCCAAATTTGATCTAAAACAGGGCGAACTAAAGACTCCCATTGTTTAGGGACTGATTTTTCAACTCCCTTAAAAATATAAAGCCTCAATAAACTCAAGCTTATTCCCGCATGGGCGTTCCAGCGAGCCTGCAATTTGTTAAAATGATAACGGCGAAACTGATATTCCAACTGCGTGTCCAGCCAAACCCCTTGAATCAGAGGCAAAATCAAACTAGAAACCGCTAAAATCACCAATAAAACAGCTCCCCCTTTTTGTCTCAAAACTTTCATCGGGCTGACCTTCTGCGAGTTCCCGGTTTGACTGGCTTTTTAGGCGGCTTCCATTTTGGAAAATTAAAAAAATCTTTGCTAAAAGGATTCCAAGATCGCAAATAAAAATTCGCCACATTAAAACTCCAGACATGCTTTCTTCCCTGAGTTTCCACTTCAAGTTTAACCCTAAAGGGGAGCGGAAGCTCTTGAGGAAACTCAACAGAAGATTCAGGAAGTGAAAGACTCCTTTCTAACTTCCAGCTGTCTCTCCATTCCTGATCTAAAAAACTAGCGCCATTTAAATAAGAGAGCCTCAAAGATTTAAAATCTCTTAAAAGAACTAAAGTCTCTGCCTCTTCTCTCTCTCGCTCAAGATTCCAATATCTTTTAGAAGATCGCAGAAAACAGGGAGTGATAGAGGATTTATCTAAAGCAGGGCAGTCTTGAATAAAATAGCGAATCTGAATCCACTGCTCTAAAGAATCGTCTGAGGAAGATTCTGTTAAGGAGTAAGAGACAAATTCTATTTTATCCTCCTCTCCTTTAAAAACAAAATAAGGGCTTAAAAACACAGGCAGATTTTTTAAAGAGGATTTTCGCTCTTTCTTTAAAACATCATTTATAGCCTTGTTTTTAGACTCATTAGAATCTTTTGCCAAAGGAAAGTTTTGTTTGAAATTGTCATTCAAATCAAAGAAAAAACCAGCCGAATTAAAATCTTTTCTTATCAGATCTACTATATAGTCAAAAGAGCTCCTGTTATAAATATCTTTTTTAAGCTGTCGCGCTTGACGCTGGCTTTGCTTAACCACTTGAGTGATAAAAACAAACATAAAAGTAAAAATACCCAGAGAAACCAGCATCTCCAACAAAGTCATTCCCTTAGAAGCCTTCATAGAGTTGTCCCCCGTGGGATGATATTGCTAATTTGGCTCAAAATAAAATCAGGGGCTTCGTCATAATTGACAAAATAAGCGGTTAAAGAATAACTAAATTCTTTTTCCCTTTTACTTCTATATTCCACCGTCAATTTTAACTCTATCACTGTATCCGACAAAACCGATCTTAAAGTTTCAACCAGCTGGCTGTTTAGCTGGTTGTCTGGCAACTGAATCAAAGATAAAATGAGACTTCTGTCAGGAAGCTGTAAAGCCTGTGTTTTGTAAGACCAAAAGTAGTTTTCTTCCTCTTCAAACTCTCCCTGCTCTTCACTGGGAAGGTTGACAATATCCTTGCCTTGAAACTCTTGCTTTAACTCTGTCATTTTAAGCTCTAAAAGCCTGGCTGTCTTTCTTAACTGCCTGGCTTTCTTAACTCGTATGTTATTTCCATAAGACAGCTGAACCACAATCGCTATTAAACCGGCCAGCAATAAAATAGAAGATAAAATCTCAATTAAACTAAAAGCTTTTTTATTAAAAATCATGCTTATAAACATTCAAATTTGAAAAACCACAAGCTGTTTGATAGAGTTTAGTTTGAGTTCTTACTCCCATTTGTCCCGCCTTCCACTGAAAGACGGAATTGCCGCTAAAGCCTGTCCTCATGGAAACAAGAGGACGGGAATTTTTAAACAAAACTTCAAAATTCAACCCAATCAGTATTACTAATCCTGTTTTAGGCTTTCCAGTCTGACTGTTCAGCTTTCTCCCAGAAAGCTGAACTCCCGCTCAAGCATGCCCCCGTGAAAGCTTGTCCTCGCGAAAGCGGGGGCGGGAATCTCTCACTAAAACCGGAAAACTTAAACCTAATCAGTCTATAATGCTTTAAATTAAACGAGGAAAAAAAGAATTGCAAGGAATTATACCGATCCTGATTGAAAATTCAGTACATCTTGCAAAAAACAGCTTTTTATGATAAAAGAAGAAAGTGTTTTTAAAACAAAGTTTTTCCTAAGTATATACCGATCGGGCTTGAAATTTCAACACAACAGTCCTTCCCGCGAAAGCTTGTCCTCGTGGAAACACGGAAGCGGGAATCTCCAGAAAAAGCAGGAAAATTCAAATCCGATTGGTATAAAAAACAAGAAAATCCTTTTTTTATCAGCCTTTCTTTTTGTAAGCTTGTCCCATAAGTTTCAGGCTCTAGCGGACTGTCAGGCTTTATTTCTGACAGCAAAAGGAGAGATTCGCCAAAAAATCGGCAATGATAGAGTTTCGTTTATAAATGAGTATCAAGATCAAGAGGGTTATTTGCGTTTTACAGAAGAATTGAAAAAGGGGCAGAATATGCAATATGCTCTTGAAGTTATTTCCAAGACCCTAGATGAAAAAGAGAGGAAAGAGTTAGGCTGGCAGGCCTTTCAAGGAACCACTGAGGAATATAAAGAGTTAGGAGGGAAGATTTTAGATACTGATGGAAATATTAAACCAGAGTATATAGGCAAGGAAGGCTATGCTTTATTTGCTAAAGAGCATTATGACGGGGACATGCAAAAAACTTATATAAATATCTCCGCCGTTTTAGATAAAAAACAGAAAACAGGCTTAGGCTGGCAGGAATTTCAAGGAACAATTGAGGAGTATAGAAAACTAAGAGAGAAGATTCTAGGCGCTGAGGGAAATATTAAACCAGAGTATATAGGCAGGGAAGGCTATGCTTTATTTGCTAAAGAGCATTATGACGGGGACATGCAAAAAACT
>JAPPIY010000090.1:0-1203 GCA_026914095.1 Oligoflexia bacterium | reverse complement strand
TATATAAATATCTCCGCTATTTTAGATAAAAAACAGAAAACAAAGTTAGACTGGAAGAAATTTCAAGGAACCACTGAGGAGTATAGAAAGTTAAGAGAGAAGATTCTAGGCGCTGAGGGAAACATTAAGCCAGAGTATATGGGCAGGGAAGGCTATGCCTTCTTGGCTGAAGAGCATTATGACGGCGATATGTTTAAAACCTATAAAAACATCTCTGTCATTTTAGATGAAAAACAGAAAACAAGTTTAGGCTGGCAGGCTTTTCAAGGAACAGCTGAGGAATATAGAGAGTTAGGAGAGAAGATTTTAGATATTGATGGAAATATTAAACCAGAGTATATAGGCATGGAAGGCTACGCTTTATTTGCTAAAGAGCATTATGCGGGTAATATGCAAAAAACCTATAAGAATATCTCTGCTATTTTAAATAAAAAAAAGAAAACAGAGTTAGACTGGCAGACCCTTCAAGGAACGGCTGAGGAGTATAAGAAGTTAAGAGAGAAGATTTTAGACACTGAGGGAAACATTCAACCCAAGTATATAGGCATGAAAGGCTACGCCTTATTGGCTGAAGAGCATTATGACGGCAATATGCAAAAAACTTATATAAATGTCTCTGCCATTTTAGGAGGTGTTAATAGAACAAGAGAATTAGGTTTAGGCTGGAAATTTCAAGGAGCTGTCGATCAGTTTTATGGCTTATAGGATTTATCAATAATATTATTTTAATACCAAACTAATTATCAGTTTGGCATAAACAAATCAGTTAAGCTGGTGAGAGCATTTAAAAATAATACTTTTTTGCAGTCAACTACTAAAAAGTTATGACTTTTCAGTAGTTGACTGCAAAAAAGTCTTTACTTATGAGTTCTCTTATGCCACTATAAAAGTATGAAAATAAAAAGACTTTTGCTTCCACATCTCAAAAAGTATTTACATAAAAAAATTTTGTTAATCAGTGGCCCCAGGCAATGCGGAAAAACAACATTAGCGAAAATGATTTCAAAAGACCATGATTACATCAATTTTGACAATGTAAAGGATCGTTTTATTTTACAAGAGCAGTCTTGGGACCGAAAGAAGCAATATATTATTTTTGACGAACTTCACAAAAAGAAAAAATGGAAAAGCTGGCTGAAAGGAGTGTTTGACAGTGAAGGCATTCCTCCTGGCCTTCTAGTCACTGGTAGCGCTAAACTGGAT
>JAPPIY010000100.1:4389-8327 GCA_026914095.1 Oligoflexia bacterium | reverse complement strand
TCTTTGTTCCGCTTTTTTATAATGACGATGGGAATTAGCTCCAAACGGATACAAAAAAACCACAAGAAAAAAGACAATAAAAAATTTCATTAGCACTCCTTTTTGTTTATTAGCAAATTACTGACGGACAGCCTCCCTTTTGTTTTATACACAATAGAGGGATTTTTCCTGTTTTTCTTTTAAAAAATAACCCTAGAATTTCTGAAAAACCTTTATTACAGCCTCTGCCTTCTAAAGAGGCCATAAGACCTGAAGGAGCCTATTTTGTCAAGCTAAATTTTAAAAAATATATACTGAAAATGGCGGTTAGCAGATTATCGGCAGAGTATCCATTTTTTTGAAATAGCGTCTCATTTATGGAAGATCTTTTTTTCTTCTCTCAGAACATAATTGTTTAAAATCTCTGAAACCTGCTCATTTATACACATTTCCCCTTAATAACTTATTGCATTAAAAACCAATTAGTTAAAAAGCGCTACTTTAGAAACACTTATAATTTATGCAGAGTGATTAAGGTTTTTTCATAAGTCCCATTGAACATATAATCCGGGGCTTTTCATCCATTTTTTTAGTCTCTTTTTTATTCACAAGAGTTTCGTTCCTATGTTTTTCCCTAGCAAGGTTAAAAATTTCTTTATCTGATATTTGCTTCCTAAACATTCTTTTAAGAGTATTTTCAGCCTCATTGGACAAAGGATAATGATAAATGTCATCCATAATTTGTTTTTCATCATCATCTTTTTCAGGAATATCATCAAGTTTCTCAAAGAGTTTTCTTCTTGGATTACGACTTGTTCCCAGTCTGTTGGATAAACCGAACTTACTAAAACTTTCATGAATATCCTCCAAACCTGACTTAACTATCTCATAATGTTTTTCAGTTCTTTTTAAAGGCTTCGTATCTGGCTGACATTCCGCTATCTTCAAAATACTCATTTGGTCTTCTTTAATGCTTTTCCCTTCTTCATTAAGGTAAAGTAAGTAATTGTTTATATGAGATTTCGCAAAAAGCAATACTCCTTCAGATTGATCTTTCTTTTCAATCTCTTTTGATGAATGAACTACATCTGGCATATTTTTGACTTTCTCTTCCAGAGTAGGGTCTTTTTTTATACCCTTGTTCCATATCTCTAAGGCAAAAGAAGAGAGGTCAATATCGTCCGCCATTTCCTTTTCCAAAGTTTCTGATTTTTCATTATATAAATCTATTAAAACCTGCCCTTCATTTTCAAAAAACTGTTCATCTGTTCCTATTACCTCCACATTTTCTCTAAGCCGGTTTTGGATACGACTCCTTAATCTTATTTGTCTTTCCAAATCCTCATCAGGCATAAAGGAATGACAGAAAATTTTGTCAGATTCTTGCCCAATTCGGTCAATCCGTCCCACCCTTTGAATAAGTTTAATAATAGCCCAGGGCAAGTCATAATTTATAACTGTATTACAATCCTGAAGGTTCTGCCCTTCACTTAAAACATCCGTTGTTATTAAAATATCAATCTCAGGCTCTTTGGATTTTTTTATGTCAAATTCATTACTAATAGGGCTAAATCGTTTTATAATGGGTTGAATATTATCCATTCCTCCTGTTATTAGGCTTAAGTTTTTTAATCCCCAGTTTTGAAGTTGCTTTATTAAATACTCTGCTGTTTCTCTGGACTGAGAGAAAATCAAAACCTTTTTTTCTTTTCGTTTTTTTAATAACTCTTCAAGCGTTTTCAGTTTAAAGTCTTTTTCTGGATTCCAGTTTTTTGACTTTCTTAAAAGAGAAATAAATTGCTCTGTGTCCTTTTTTAAATCCTCTTTTAGCTTATCTGTGAAATAAGAGGAAGAAACCCAGCGCAAGTTCCTGCTGTTTTTCTCTTTATATTTCTTATAAGCCTCTTCTGCTTTTTTATAAAATGAATCAAAATCTGTAAAAAACCAGCTTGTCTCTTCACTTTCTTCCGAGAGGCCGATCATACCTCCTTCTTTATCATCAAAGGCATCAGCAATAATTTCCCCGCCTTTTTCACCCACTATAAGGTCTTGTTTAGTTTCAATGGCATAAGTAAAAATACAGTTTCTTAAAATATGCCTTTGAACGGATTGCAAAAAAGAAAACCCGCTACTTTCAAGTCTTTTAAATAGGTTAATCCTACAAAATCCTTTTGGATGAGCGCGGGATCGCTCCAAGTCCTTAAAAAGATTTTTCTCTTCTATTGAAAGTCCTGTTAAGTTCTTTTTCTTATATTGATTCAAGTCGTATCTGGCTAACTTCAAATCGTTTATCATATCTACGACTTCTTCCGAAAAAAGCCTTTTATATTGTTCATCCACTTCATACGAAACAGTTTTGGCAACTCTCTCCGGAAAAAACTTTTTTCCTCCTGCTGTTGCCTCTATATAATACCTGCCACTCTTACTTTTTTTTCCATAATTTTCCTTAATAAAACTTCGTGTCCTCCGCACTAAAAATTGAGCCATAAGCTGTTGCCAATCTTCAGGATAAGGAGATTCTTCAAAGGCTTTTAAAGATGAGGCAAAGCCTTCAAAATGCTCTCCTGCTTCTCTTAAAAACCTATTAGGGCGAACACCCAAATCCGCATCAGAATCAATGAAAAGCCCTAATTGGCTTGATAAATCTTTATAAGTCTTGTTGTAAGGAGTAGCGGAAAGCAAAATACATTTGCTGTCATTTTGAACGATATAATCTTTAACTACTTGATACCTTTTGCCAAGAGGATTTCTTAAATTATGGCTTTCATCTATAACTACAATATGATGCCTTTTTAAAGAGGGGAGTTTTTGCTGAACTTGACTTATAGGGATAACTCTTCCTCTAACAGCCCATTTTTGAATATGCTCATCCCACATAGCCTCCAAGTTCTTAGGACATAAAATAAGGCTTTGCCAGCCATGCTCCTCTTCTAAAATTTTAGCCGTGGCAATAGCCATAAGGGTTTTTCCAAGTCCTACCACATCCCCAATCAAAACCCCGTCTCTGTGATAAACATGACGGGCAGCTATACGGACGGCAACCGACTGAAAATCAAACAGGACATTCTTCAATTCCTTTGGTATATAAAAGTCTGTTAGTCCTTTTCTGGCATCTTCTGAAAGATGATAGGCCATTTTCATATAAATATGATAGGGAGGCAATAGCTCTTCCCCGGCCCAACTCTCTTCAATAAGGCTGATAATTTCTTGTGATATATCTACACTGAATTGATCCTGCCATTTGTCCTCAAACCATTTACTTAAACTTTCACAAGGCTCTTGATCTAAAACATCTATGTTAAGCTCCCCATTTTTTTCCAATCCCGCATAAGTCAGATTACTGCTTCCAAGAAAACCGATTTTTCCAGCAAATTCTGTTTGATTAAAAGTTAAGTAGAGCTTTGCATGAAGGGGATGACGAGTAAAACATTTCACTATTACTTTTTTTTCTTTTAACTGGCGAGCTAATTTTCTTAGACCTTTTTCATCTTCATTGGAGGGAATGCCTGTCATCAACTGATTTCTAAGTTTTTTAAGCGCTTCCGCTCTCAATCTTCTAGCTTTTTTATTGTCAGCAGACCAAATTTCTCTTTCATCCTGTAAAAGTTCTTTTCTTAATTGCCAATCAGGAGCATACATTCCTAAGAGCAGGCGGCATTGATTTTCTTCCCCTCCTTCATATTTATCAATGAGACCAGCAATCTTTTTCCAGCCACGAAGATTGAAATAAGCTGTGCAAATATCAGACCTGTGAGAGCGGCCTAAAGCATCACTTAAGCCGGATAAAAAAGAAACTTCCTTGTTATCGTAAATTTTTGGCATAAGAGTATATTATCCCCTAATTACATAATTTTAAATGGATTGATTCGTTTCTTGATCTTTTTGCTGTTTTTCAAAATGTTTAAAGGTTTTCTTGCTGAATTTTCCAAAAGTGATTATTTCAGTTCGGGGAATAATAA
>JAPPIY010000100.1:0-4379 GCA_026914095.1 Oligoflexia bacterium | reverse complement strand
CATATCAACAAGATCAGAGTATTTCTCATATTCAGGATAATAAGTGTTCCATATTACCTTTTTTGTTTTCTCATCTCTGCACCCGCTTTTATAAGGTATTATGGAGATTGTTTGGGATTCATGTCTTGACTTTGGATTTTCAGGGTATTTCCATAAAAGACCTTGATAGGCTTTTTCATTTTTAAGGGTTAGCAAAATTTCTTTGTTTTCCCATTCAATACATTTTTTATAAAAGTTGTCGTACGCCGGCAAGAATATCCATCGGGAAACAGCTCCCCATTGAGCAAATAAGAACCACATAAAAGCGCAAATAATTGCAATCAACAACATAATTGTTTTTTCATTGATTTCCAGATTACCAATGAAAACAGTTTTAATACTCAAAACATTGGCTTTAACTATAAACTCAGCAGGCAACCAAGTCAGAGACGCTATAACGACAAGAAAAAACAAATACGGCCAGCCGGACAAGCTGATCGTATCATCAGGTCTTCTTTTATTATATAAATGAATGAAAATAACTCCAGGGATAACCCAGAGCACATTATGCAATTCCAACATAGGCTCTTATGATCCGTTTTCTTTTTTGATTTTAACTGATTGATTATGGTCTTGAATGGATTTTTGCACTTCAGGATCATCCCATAACTCTTTTGCTGTTGGCCAAGGTTCTGCCACTGTCCCTTTTCCTTGGATCACCCTTTCCCAGTAGCTTGGTTTTTGTTTTTTTTCTTCTCTTTCCTGTGTTGGTTTTTCTTCATTTGTGGCACGAGCAGACATAAGCTCTCCCTCCTGTTTTTAGCAACCATTTCAACACTTTAACGCTTATCAAATACAGCCTCAAGTGTTATGAGCTTTTTTTATTATATACTATCTACAGCCAAAAGAAACTGAAAACAAGCCAAAAATCTCTGAAAAGAGCCTGATTTAGAAAGTTTTGAGGCAGATAACCCGATTTTTTGGCAATATCCGCTTTTTTATGGCTGGAGACAAATTATAAAAAACAGGACGGTCAATAGGGGACAAGCTCCTCTTTTTATTTACAGATTTTTTAAGAGGCTTTATCCAAAAACTTATCTCTTTTAAAGGCTTTAAGCGCATATTTTTTGAGAGCTTGGAGTCTTTCCTGATTTCTTCCTGTTGTAAAAGCGTTAAGAATGTGCTGAAATTCAACCAAACTTAAACCATAAACATAAGCCACTATGGCATCTATTTCCCCTTGTATTTTCCAGCGTTTTTTTTATCTTTAACTCCACCCCTTTGAATGCCTATTTCATCAGCCAGTTCATTAAATTCTTTTCCAATACAAGTCAATTTTGCTGACCTTTCAACAAGCTCTTTAAAGTAATCATCTTTCTTTGTGAGTCTTGGAATATGTAGAGGAGTAATATATTTTTTATTAATATTAGAAGAAACTTTTTGTCGGATAAAATAATCTACTACAAAACTGTTGAAAAAAGACTGAAGTAATAACATATATGCATTATTTGAGGATAATCCAATCTCCGGTTGAACAAGTTGTAGTCTATTTTTTGTATTGGATTCAATATAAACACCATGTAAGCTGTTTGATATAAAATTACCTTTTGGAATAACAGCAGAAATAAGGCTTCTTTCATTTGTATTGCTGGCAACAGTTCGGATAACTAACCGATAGTTTTCATAATATTTGTTTTTCAAACACGGTTTTAAACTTTTGGATATGACTTTATTATCCTTATCTAAATATCGATTTAAATTTGAAAACCTATAACTATACTGGTATATATTATCTCCTTTATAAACAGGTAAAAAACTCTCTGAAGGTCTACGATCTGAGAATAAGTAAGCACTTCTCGTTTCATTTAATTCTTCTGTATAAACATAAGGATTCCATAAATTTTTTATTACATCTTTGGTTTTCGGAAACCGAATAGCTTTTTTTAATATTTCTTTATCTTTTGGATTTTTAAACTCAATAACAGACCAATCACAAGGAGCAAATGTCTTTATTTCTTTAATAGATTGTTTCATTTTTGGATTTTTGAGGAATTGATTTTCATCAAGAACTTTTAAATCTCTTTCCATAAACTGACAAGGAAATATATCCTGTGGTTTATCTTTTTTAAAATTAAGTAGAAGAAATTTAAAACGAGAGTCAACTCCTTCAAATATCTTTCCTTTCCCATTACCCATTTGATTTTGAAAATCAATCAGCCCTTCTATCTTAACTTTACTAAAAAGTATTTCCTTTCTTAAGCCAACAGCCCCATCATCTTTATGTAAACCACTTGGAAGAACAATACCCAAACGTCCTCCTTTATTTAAAAGTTCAAAACACCTCTCTGTAAATAATCTATAATTATCCATGTGAGCAGAAGATTTTTTATTATCTGAGGTTTCGTTATTTATCTCACATTGATAAAACTTAAGGAAATAGCTTCTTTGGAAAGAGTAAAAATTAGCGTGGCTGTGATAACTCTTCATAATGTTGTGGTCATTTAATAAAGTAGTTTTTATTTTTGCCATTTCAGAAGTTTTTGTTTTTTTCTTATCTATATTTGGATCATATTTAGCAAAGAACTCTTTTTCATCTAAGTTTATTTTATCCCACGGCGGATTGGTAATCAAAATATCAAAGCCTCCTCTTTTTATAATACTATTAAAAGAGAAGTCCCAATGAAAAGGTTTTAAGTTTATGGAATCCATTTTAGGATAAAAGTCTTTTGGTAAAACAGTTCTTTTCCGTATGTTTTTCTTCTCTCCTTGAGAATTTATAATTTCAGGGTATTTTAATCCTTCTTTATTACATTTATCTACTAAAATAAGATTGAGTTTAGAGTTATTCTCATCAAGAAAGTGTAAGATTTTATGTTTTAATTCTTTTAATTTTTCGAAAGATAAGACTTTATTTTTATATTGGCCTATAAGTTTATTATATTTCTCCTTTATTTGTTGATAGGATTCACCTAAAACTGCATCCCATTTAAGTTGTTTCTCATTTTCTTTTGCTTTCTCTTCTTCTCTTAAAAATCCTATAAGGGAATTACCACACATAATGTTAAAATCCATATTAGGTAAAGGCTCTAATTCTTCTATTTTGAGAGCAGAACTAACAAGAGAAAGAAAAAGTCTTAGCTTACAAACTTCTGTAGCCTCCTTCATAATATCCACACCATAAAGATTTTTAAGGATTATATTCTTTTTTATTCCATAAAGAACACTTTTATTTTTCTCTTTAAAATTTTTAAGCCAGTCTGTAAGGTCTCTATCTCCCAAAGTTTCTATCTTGTCAATAATGGGACTATAAATATCAATTAACTCTTTCATAGCAGACACTAAAAAAGCTCCTGAGCCAACAGCGGGGTCTAAAACTGTCAAAGTGTTAAGGATGCTGTCCTCATCAGTTAAAAGCAGTTTGCATAAATCAGCAGACAGCTTGTGCAACATATCCGCTACAGTTTCAAATTTATGTTCTTTGCTATTCACTTTTTCCAGCACACACTTTTGAATAGTGTTTCGGCTTAAATAACTTGTGATCTCATCCCTTGTATAATAAGCTCCAAGACTTTTTTGTTGCAGTTCATTGATATATTTTTCAAATATGTATCCCATAACATCCGGGCTAATCTCATTATCAGACTTTCCTTCTTTTCCTTGTAAGTTCCAGTCATATTTCTTGAAAATTGCAAAAGTTTCATCAAAAGCTTTATCTTGAACTTTAATTTTATTTTTATATTTATCTTCAATAGGGTGGGGGACAAACAACCCTCCATTTAGATATTTAATTTTTCCAAGAAGTTTTGTTGCTTCTTCGCTTCTTTCTTTTTGTTTTTTAGCAAAACCTTCAAAGAAAAGGAGTGTCAGAAACTCTGAATAATAACGATCCTTTCCTCTTTGTTTGCTCTCTGCAAGTTTAGTTTCCAAATAATCAAAATCTTCATCTACAAACCCTTTTTTTTGAAGAAACCAAATAAACATCATTCGGTTTAATATCAAAGAAGCAAACCATTTTTCTTCCTCTTCATTTTCTATTCCATCTATATATTTTAAAAAATTGTTATGATTATTTTTAAAATTCTCAAAAAATCTTTTTGTAACTTTTTCTGTGTCAAAAGTTTTTTCCAATCTATTTCCTATTTCTACTATGTCTGGCGCATCCTCTATTCCAAAATGAACCCCTGCTAACTTGCTGATAAAATAGTCACCACTTTGCCCTTTAAAATAACTGTGAGCTTTCACCTTCTCATCTTTGGAAAGATAAGAGAGAGAAAAAAAGCTCTTTTCATCGGAAAATAAAGCAAGATGTTTATGATGATGATTTTTTATTTCCTTATGAAACTTCTTTCTTGCATCTGTAAAAAAGCAAGAAAAAAATAATAATTCTGCTAAAGCAGTGA
>JAPPIY010000223.1 GCA_026914095.1 Oligoflexia bacterium | reverse complement strand
TAGAAATATCATTCATTTCTGAAATAACAGGCTTATCGGAAGAGAAAATCAATCAGCTAAAGAAATAAAACAAAATAGGCAAGGGATGTGAGTTTGCGGACACCCATTCGGTTTGAATACAACTTGCTAAAATTGAAAGTTTTTCAGTCTATTTTTGTTGTTAATTATCCATTAGTTTGATTTTGAGATTTTAAGCTTGTTCATTTTAAAAATTGCAGTTCCTTTTTTACTTAATACAAATGGCTCTGAAAAATATAAAAAGTTAGTATTTATAATAATTGAGAGAATTTTTTCTTCTGGATTAAAGTCTGAAGGGGCAAACTCAGGAAAACCAAGTGAAAGCTGGTGGCTCGGGACGGAATCGAACCGCCGACACAAAGATTTTCAGTCTTCTGCTCTACCGACTGAGCTACCGAGCCAAGCTCTACAAGCTAGACTTATCACAGCTTGCTGTTCTTTACAAAGATTAAATATACGGATTCTGTTTGGACTTTACACCGCTGGTTTTTGACGAATAGCAGTTATTTGGGTAGTCTCAGTAGACTCAAAAATCAAACAGAATCAGTATAACCCTTTATAGAAAAACTCTAAGAGCCATTTTTCTCAAAACCTTGTTCTATTCAAGGCTTGCTTTAAATCTTCTTTTATATCCTCTATATCCTCAAGCCCCACACTTAAACGAATGAGATTCTCTGTTATAGAAGGGCTAGCATGAGAGCCATGGGTCATTGTTAAAGGGTGTTCAGCTAAAGATTCCACAGCGCCCAAACTCTCTGCCAAAGTAAAAATTCTTAAACTTTTTAAAAAGGAAATGGCCTGTTTTTGACCTCCTTGAATAAAAAAGCTAAGCACCCCGCCAAAGCCTGTCATTTGTTTTTTAGCTGTTGCATAATTAGGATGAGAAGAGAGGCCTGGATGTAAAACCTTTTCCACTCGCGCCTGCTCTTCTAAAAAATAAGCTGTTTGCAATGCATTTTGCTCATGCCTTTCCATTCTAAGACTCAAAGTCTTTAAACTTCTCAAAAGAAGATAGGAATCAAAAGGAGACAAAACAGGGCCTATCGTTTTATTAAAAAATACAAACTTCTCTTTTAAATCCTCTTTGTTAAAAACAATCAAACCCGCTAAACAATCACTGTGCCCGCCGATATATTTAGTCGCAGAGTGAATCACTATATCCGCTCCTAAATCCAAAGGCCTTTGAAAATAAGGGCTGGCGAAAGTGCTGTCCACAACCAGCAAAGCCTCTTTAGGCTTTGCGCCAGCTATCGCTGAAATATCACAAACTTTTAAAAGAGGGTTGGTGGGGCTTTCCAGCCAAATCATCTTGACTTCATTTGAAAGGGATTTTTTAACCTGAGATAAATTGGAAAAATCAACATTTTTCACTCGGATTTTTTGAACTTTCTCCAGATGCTTTAAAAGGCGGTGAGTGCCTCCATAAAGATCTTCTTCAGCTAAAACTAAATCTCCTGGGTTTAAAAGCTGTAAAATAAGATGCATAGCGGAACAGCCTGAAGCTAAAGCCAAACAGCGCTTTCCTCCTTCTAAATCAGCAAAACACTGCTCTAAGGCTTTTCGGGTGGGGGTTGAGACTCTGGCGTAATCATACTCTGCGGGAGCGCCCGGCTCTTTAACAGCAAAAGTGGTAGTTGTAACAATAGGCGTGACAACAGCCCCTGTCTCCTTATCTGGCTTTTGATGGCTGTGAATAGCTTTAGTTTGAAATTTCACGCTCTCACCCCTTCCAGCCTCTATACTGGTCTTGTCTGAGTTTTTACCCCAATTGACGCTTCCACGCAAGCAAGAATCTCTGACAAAACTTTAAAAGTCAAACAGGGTTAATAAAACACTATATAGTATAGTTATTTAGGTTTTCAAGAGTCAATGCTAGACCTCTTTACCTGAAAGCCTAAGCGGCTTTACTATATGATAAATTAAGACTCTTCAAACTGAATCTTATCAAAAAACAGTGAAAACAATAGAGAAACCAGTTGAGAGACTTCTGTATAAGACTGACTGTCTAATTCATCAGCCTTGTTGATGCGAAACCATAAAAAACCCCAAAAATTACCATCTAATATATTCTTAGAAGGAAACTTTTGATAATTTATTATATAGTTGCTGACAGCTGTCGGATCATAAGCGTTTTGGATGATTTTCCATTCCTCCTTTAACTCAGGAGATATAAGAATAAACACCAATGGAGTCATAAGACAAGATAAAGATTTTAGCTCTTGAGGGCTCAATCTAAAGTCTTGATTCACATCATAAACTTTAAAAAAAGCCTGCATAATATAAATATTTAACATCATATTCTTTACATTTCGAAAGCGGATTTCAGCCTCTTCGGAAGAAGGCAAATTGAGAGTTTCCAACAAGGGAGTCATAGCTGTCCTAAGAGGTGTTTTACTGCTCTTTTCTTGCTCCACCATTCCATAACCATATTCGTCCACATACATGGTTTCCTTAAAAGAGGTTTTATCGCTTTCTGCTATTTGAGTTTTCAAAAATTGGGAGTAACTGGGAAAGGACTGAGACAAGCGATCAGATAAAAAAGAGCCAAACTCAGTTAATTGTTCGTTGGAATTTTGAATATCCCATTTGCTGATAGAGCGCTTTTTAAAAAAATTCTTAAATACAATATAAGCCTCTTCTTCAGCAGAAGAAAAAAGCTTTGACAAATCTCCTAAAAAACTTACCAAAACATCAGCCGATTCTTTAGATATAATATTTTTATTATCAGGAGTCATTTGACAGCTCCAATCAGCGCTCAAATAATTTCTGTTAGAATCAGGCTTCGCCAAATAAATCAAATTGTTTATAATAGAAACATAGTCATAAAAATACTCTGGGTTGAGAATATTATCTACAATTGGCTGAATATTGCTTGTTTGAATAAAATCCTGATTCAGTATATTCACAGTCTGTCGTTTGCTTAAAAATTCATGGCTGATTAAACTCTTAAACTCTTTAACTTTAGAAGAGATACAAGCTAAAGCTTGATTGACTTTTGGACTAGAAGGCTCATTTATAAAAAAATAATTCAAAAACACTTTTTTATAATCCAATTGAGAGCATGCGGTGGGTTGACTGGACAAATAATAGTCTGGAGCGCCTGGAGCCACTTCACCTATCCGCAAACCACAAGATCCTATAAAAAAACAACTTAGAAAAATAAAGATACTTTTATTAAAAATCATAAGCCACACTCCATGTAAAATAATCATTGTGCTTAAATCTTTTCAAAAATGAGTTGTTTTTAGACGGCTCAAAAGCCCCCAACACATCGGCCGTCAGCTCTGTATAGATTTTAGAAGTCATATAATAAACAGCTTTAGCAGAAAACCAAGCTCCTTCGTCTAAAAAAGAATATTGGTATTTTAAATTAAAAAACAAAGGCTGGTTTGTATGAGAAAACAACTGTGTCTGCCACTCAACCCCCATTCCCTCTAAAATTTTTCCCCTTCCTACGATAGAAGGAGCTCGTTGAGAGAAATCACTCCTTGCAAACCAAGATTGAATAAAAGCTAAACGGAAAAAACTGTCCTCTAAATAATTATACTTCAATAAAGCGGAAAAATAAGTAAAATCAGCCTGTTCTTGTAAAAAGCTCCAATCTTTTGAAAGAATAGAAGCTGGTTTCATCTTCGTATTCTCTAAACTAAAAGTGATTGAAATATCTCTATAATCCAAACCCCACTCTGTGGATAAAATCCTCTGACGAACAGGAGGAAATACTGTAAATTTTGGCTTTACAAAAACCTCCCCTCCCTCTTTCTCTTCCACACGAAGACTATTGTTCGTATTGGAAACATAAAACAAATGATTCACTGGTTTATTGGCAAAAGACCACTTCATCCAATAAAAAACTTCTGGAGTTTTAGACCATGTTTTCAAATTGAATAAGAAACTCTGTTGAAGCAAAATGTCACGAATAAAGGGATTTTCTCTTAAATAAAAAAGGTCTAAAATAATTTGTTTTTTGTCTGGAAATGGCGCAACCCCTTCAGGCAATATTGAAAACCAGCGAGAGTGAGAATAGGAGCGGCCTCCTTCTTTTATAGTCCGAACTTCCTGATCGGGCAAATGGATAGCTCCAGCAAAGAAATTAGATTCCCATTGATTCGCTGTGAAAGTGAGAAAATAGCCTATCAAACCACTGTCTGAAGGATGCAGAGGATTCCAGCGAGTCAATGGATTCCACAAACCTAAATCCCAGTATTCATCCCCTTGACTCCAGCTTTGCGCCTTCCTTCCCAAACTGACTTGAATAGATCGGACAAAGTATAAAGGCGCTTTCAACTCATACTTATAATAAAGATACAATTCAGGGACATTAAAATAGGCAAATTTACTCCTATCTAAACCGTATTCCCATAAAAAATGAGAATCAAAATAAAAAGGGCCTTTTGTAAAATCCAGTTTATAATCTCCTTTAAGCAGAGCATAATCCGACGACTGCTCTTTAGCGCTGGGGGAAGATGTGTAGGACTGCCACTCCAACTTCACCTCATTTGCATAAGAGAAAAAGGCGCAAAACAGCGCAAAAACAGACAAAGCGTTTTTTTGAAACATCTTAAAACCTCAGAATCTTTTATATAAATTATAAAAATCAAATAAAAGAAAATGAAAATCATTGGGAGTGAGAGTAAAAGACTGAGAGTTTTTGGAAGACAAATGCCAATGAGTGTATCGGACAGGATCAAACTCAGAACCTGTAAAAAACGGCATATTTCCTGTTTTAAAACTATACATTAAATAAGACAAAGCTTGTTCAGAGTTAAAAACATAAGGCACTTGTTCAGTTATACTGTCTGTAAAATTCTGCGCAAATAAAAACAATTCACTTGATTCTAAATTAAAAGACTGATCTCGATCAATAATATGATAATTCACTTCCATACTTTGTATTAAGAAAAATAAAGGCATTAACTGAAGGCTCGTAAAAGCCTCCTTATCAATTTCTCCCAAAGTGTCTTGAATTTTCTCTATATAAGCTTGCTCTTTAAAATCAAAAATGTACTTTTGAAATCTAGGATAAGCAGACAAGATATCAGGGTCTTTAACAACAGCAGACGCTATACAAAAGCTATCTAAATCACTTCCACAAAAGTCAGAAACAATATTAAAGGCCTGTTGAGAGTTTTGGATAGCTGATAACAGATGAACCGTTAAGTCAATCAGCTCTCTGGAGCTTAAATGCTGATCTCTATTAGAAGAATTTAAAAAAGAATCAGCCACATTAAAAAGATCATGAAAAGACTGTTTCCAAGCTGGTTTATATCCCTCACTGCCGCCTAACATAACTAAAAGCGGAGAAACCTGGGAAACCATATTTCTCCAAACTTTAAAAGAGATTCCTTTTTCATCGTTTATAAAATAAGAATCTGGCAAATAAGAAGAAAATAAAAGGGATAAAAAAGCTTGATAATTCAGCAAGTTATAAGTTTTATTTTTATTATCTGAAGGATAAAAAGCGCCAAACTTGACTTGGCCGCCTTCTTCCCACTCAAAAAAAGGCTCTAACCAATGATCCAGCTGATAATGAACAGCTACATTTTCAAAAGCTCCTTGGTGCAAATCAAATAAGCTGGTTTTATAATTATGTATCCAATGATTTAATAAACCTATTGTTTTAGGATCAAGAAACATCATAGAGGAATCCGCAGGATTGCTCCTCTGTATTTTGTCGGAAAAAATCTGAAACTGAGAATCAGGAAAAGAAACAGTTACGACAGAAGAATCTTTCCTCCATTCACTGGCGCAACCCGCTCCAGACCAAGCGCTTAAAGAAAAACAAGCAAGTGTTCTTGTAAAAAGACGAATAATTTCTTTATTCTTTAAATTTGAAAAGATATTCTGGTTAGAAGACCCTTCCGCCCGCTCTTCAAAAAAAGAAACTAAAATAGACAGCATTCCATCCAAATTATTTAAAGGAAAACCTTTAATATTTCTGCCAGTTGGAAATAAAGACAAAAACAGCCTTGCGCTTTCCAATTTTATATAAGCGGATTCCAGACCAGACAAACCCTCCACAAAATAAGTTTTATAATATAACAGCAAATCAATGGTTTTATAAAAAGCGGTAAAAACATCTTCCCATTGAGCGCTTTCAATTTCTTTTTCGGGAAATACATTCCCTTCAATTAAATTATGAAGAAAGGAAAAAGATTGGTCTGCCTTCTGCGCGTCTTCTAAAAAACCAGCTTGTTTGAAATAAGACCCATAACGATAAATATCTTGAATAGGATAAGTTATATTCTCTCGTTTGTAAGCAGACGCTAACAGCTTAAAGGCTTTTTTGATCTGCGCTAAGCTTTTTGCTCTTTGTTCCGGTGTAATGGTATAGGAGGTTTCAGCAAAAGCTTGCATTAAAATAGGAATTTGTTTATATATAATAAAATAAGCGTCTTTATAATCATAGATGAGATCATACAAAAGAGAAAGCTCTTTATCCTTCAAACGATTGATTGAACCGCCTATCAACAGCCTTTTTACAGCTAATAATTGATTGGTAAAAAGGACAGAAGTCTCTTCATCATACTCAAAATATAAGTTAAATAATCTAAAAACCTCTTCTCTTGTGAAATAGTCCCTGCTGGAATCATGAACAAAAATTTTTTTATTGACAATTAAATCTAAAGTCCCGTGAAGACAATGAAAAAACCTTTTTTGCTGTTTCCAACCCAACTCTCCTTTCGTTAGATAAGGATAGTATCTGCTCATATCCTTAAAACAACTGGTTTTCGAAAAGAAATTACTTTCCCCAGAAAAGGAAGTGAAAGGAAAAAAGCACACAAAACACCATAATATTTTTTTAAAAAACATACTGCCCTCCCAACAAGATACGATTGTATTTACCTTTATCGGGGCTATTGGAGCTATTGATGTTAGAGCTATTGAACGGTGTCTCTGTATTAGAAAATCTGAAAAACAAATCCCCCGCCAAATACAGCCTTATATGAGGAGTTAAATAAAAATAGTTTTCTAAAACAAAATAATAGTTTTGGTTGTCTAAAGCATAATTTGTTCTAAAACGAAATAAAAAACCTTGAAACAGTTGCTTATTTTCATGCTCTATAGAAGCGCCGATGGCATGTTTCCAATCAAAATTTCTATTAAACAGCTCTCTAAAATCAGATGTGACAGGATTGGCAGTTAAGTCAGACTGGTTATCTACTGTTTTTGTCCAGCCTAATGTAAACAAGGTTTTTTTATCTTTCTCCCATTTTTCTTGAAAGTAAGCAAGGACAGAATAGGTTAAGTGCGGAGAAAAACTATCACTGATCCAGTCCTGTTCATGCTGCTCTTGTTCCGGCCTTTCATAAAACACGCTGACAAATAAAGAAACATTTTGGGACAATTTTGTTTCCGCTTCCAAACTCATCAAATGATGAGATAACACAAAATATTTAAAATCCGTTACAGTAAGGGAGTTGGCAGAGGATTCAGATAAATTGATGCCTTTAACAAAAACAGCTTTTCTCAGCTGATTCACCGGTTTATAAGCATACGAAAAATTAATAGAAGAATTCTCTATAAAATGCTCTAAGCGAAAAGCAAGGGTCGGCTTAAAAAACCGGTCAATTTCAAAGAGATCCAACTGCTCCACTTCCCAATGAAATTGGCTAAAGCTATTGATAAAAAAAGGGTTTTTTGAAACAATTTCATTGTTCTTCAACTCTGGAAGAATAATGACATCAGGAATATAAAAATAAGACAGAGCTAAAAGGAAGGAGGTTGTATCTGTTTTGTGATCAAAGTAAAGGCCGGGAATCCCCAACTGTTTAGGGCGTAAAGGGTCTAATAAATAGCGCGCCTGCCAGAGGCCATAATTCCAATACCTGTCGGCCTCGCTCCAGAGAACATCTCTAACTCCTAGAGTCATCTTCCAATCTTCAAAAAGAAAAGGGAAAATAACTGATAATTCACTGATCTGAAAATAATGATTTTTTTCTAAAAAAGAGTAGTTATAACCTAGATCCAAGTCAATTTTAGAATTGTGATAAGCTAATTGAAACCCAGAAAAAACAGCGGTTTTCCCATTTAAAAAATAAGAGGCGTGGCTGTCTAATTGTATTATAGACGAAGAGCTTTCTCTGAAAAACATCCAAGGATAGGCTTGGGCGCTGGAGATCCAGAAAAAAATTACAAAAAATAAGCTAAATTTTATCTTCATATTTAAAAAGTCGGATAGTTACTCTTAAATAATTAACAAAAAAGTCCGAACTTTTCCAGATTTTTAATAGAAAAAAATGTTTTTTGTGAAAATCTTTCATCTTTTAGTTCAAAAAATAAACACTTTTAAAACAAAATCATAAGGCCGGCCTCTCTGTCTATTCATTCTGCCTTAAAAAAGTCCTAAATGCCTGATTTTTGGTGATTTGTATTTTTTCAGGTCAATTTGACAAGTTTAAAAAAAAGTTGGCGGATTGACAGAAAAATGGCAAAGTTTTGGTCTATGATGTTTAATTTCCCCGCAAATTTTCCGCACACAAATCAATACAG
>JAPPIY010000121.1 GCA_026914095.1 Oligoflexia bacterium | reverse complement strand
CTCTTGCATTGTAATAAGGCGGGGAGGTAAAGGTTAAATGTATAGATTCATCAGGAATGTTTTTTACTACATCCTCTATATCTCCTAAAACGACTCTGTTCTTTAGTTTTTCGGGAAATTGTGTATGAGCTGACTTTTTTTGACTTCTGTTTGTTTGAAAAAGCTCTGTTTTAATAATATCTTGAATGATCTCATTAGGATGTGTTTTCATTTTTTTTAATTCAGCTAAAATTTCTTTTTTATCTTTAAAAACTATCAAAGCTCTAATTGCCTGCAAAGTTATTTCAGGGTCTGAATCTTTCAATAATTTGATAAGAAAAGGGATAGCTCGAACATTCCTCATTCTTCCTATCGCGGAAGTTGCTTCTCTTCTTACACTGGAGCTATTATCACTCAAAATAAGCTTCTTAAAAGTTGATAATAAAGAAGGTCTATTTAATTTTCCTAAATTTTTTACCGCTAGATACCGAATGGTTGGATGCTCATTTTTTACAAAATACAACAGTATGTTTTCATCAAAACTATCTGGCAACTTCCCTAATTTATTCAATAAATGTATGATTTCCTTATTATTCTTAGATTTAAAAAAAAAATGGAATCTATCAGTGTCTAACTGTAAATCTTCTAATTTTTCTTTTGTAATAATTGTCTCCATATAACCCCTTTTTTGAATAATTTTATAGTAGTTCTATATTACAGATAGGATTCATGACACTATTTATAGAATTTATTCCTAAATTGTAAGTTCATACCTAATTTATTCTACAATTTTAATTGAAACCCTTTAATACTGTAATATATATTTGACTCATAGCAACATCTATTTTTTATCCTGAGTTCGCCCGTTGAAAGAGAGAAAGAGTTGAAGAAGGCCGTAAATACGGATTTTTTCAGAGTTATTTTCAAAATTTAGAATAGGTTTTGTTAAGAGTGTTTCCTTTCCTTTGTTTAAAGCCCTGACAGTCAAACTAGCTAACATTCCCGGCAGGTGAGCGGCTCCTCCCGCCCCCGCAAGGATCACTTGAAGGCCTCTGTCCTGAGCTTTAAGAGCATACTCCTGCATAAATTCCGGAGTTCGATGGGCTGAAACCACTTTTACTTCTGTAGGTATTTTCCATTCTTTTAATAAATTCACCCCTTCTGACATGACTTTTAAGTCAGAAGGGCTCCCCATAACCACCGCTATTTGCTTTTTACCCCCATAAACTGTTTATAGCATAACTTGCTTTAATGTTAAAGACAAAGCCTGATTTTTACATTATTTCAAGAGAGCTTTATTTTTACTATTCTTTTTTAGCTGGTTTTTTAGAAATTAAACTTATTAGAGGCAGTTTATAAATACTTTAATAGTATAATGACTGAAGTTAATTTGACCATAACCAATAAATTTTCAGTAGGAAAACAAAAAATCGGCCTTCTTTTGTGATACAAAAAACTTCTTTAAAAACTCTTGTTAAGTGTATCAGGGCTCATAATCTGGATAATAGCCAGAGGCTATTAGATACTCTTCGCCTTCTCTTTCAAAGGGAATAACATAGGCTATTTTTCGGGACTGGTCTGGGCCTTCTTTTGCGGGATTATCTACAGTGTATTCTACGAAACCGCCTCCATACCTAAATCCCTCGTCCAAAAACTTGTCTGTGGTTTCACTGCTTTCAAATTTGCGCTCTTTTAGAATAGGAATTTCGATATGAAAAAGAAATGAGCCATCTTTTTTTAAGCTCCAAAGATAAACAGTCTTGCTTCTCCATCGTTTTTCCTTTCCAAAATCAACCACGGCCTGCTCATAATTAGTCTCTAAATGCTCTTTTGCGGCTCTCACAAAAGCCCTGAGACTCTTGTCATCCCTTACCTTTTCTGCCGTAATTTCTAGGTTCGGTGTTCCCCCGCAAGATATAAATACTCCTGTAAAAAAAAAGAAACCAATGACTTGAAAAATCTTCATAAATCCCCTCCTACTTACAATGCTCTTCCACTGTCCTTCCGAACAGGAAAAAGATCAAGAAATGTTACGATAAAAACAGACTAAAGCCTATTAAATGTATAGGATGGGGGTATCCTTTACAAAAAGAGAAATTATCCAAAAGTTTGTTTTTACAGACTCAAGATGAGTTGTAGTGTTGAAAGATGGCTTTGAATAGAGAAAAAAGATTCTTCTATGAGCTTGATAATCAGGAAAAAAGTTTGAGAAAGCGGGGAAAAAGTGTTTTCAAATCTTTTAGACAGAACTCTGCCTTACAGAGCTATAACAAAGTCTGTCAATAAGCATGAAGATAGATTTAAACACAAATTTTAATTGAAACCCTTTATATTGTGTTTATACAAAAAATCTATTATACTAATCCTGTTTGAAAATTTCAGGCTTTAGAATAGATTCCCGCTCCTGCTTTCGCGAGGGCAGGCTTTTACGGGAATTCAGGTTGATGGGATCAGTCTGAATAAATAAGATGAAAAATTCAAACAAGATCAGTATAAAAGTAAAATATGAGCTTTTCTATTATTTGTATCTGGGTCTTCTTCTCTTGGCCTCTTTTTGCTCAATCTTATATAGTTGAAAAACGGCTTTTATACCGATCGTGTTTGAAATTTTCCGCATTTTGTCATTCCCGCGAAAGCGGGAATCTCCACTTCAGGCAGAAAAACTCAAATACGATTGGTATAAAACAACAACACTTTATGACAGTGAATCTTCTCTCTCTTGCTGATAAATATGTAATAGCGCCTTCAGAGCCTGGGGACAATGTGCTTTCTGTTAAAGACCCTTCTAAAAGCAGTTCAGCTAGGGAACGGTTAAGAGAGTCTTCCAAAAAAACTCATATCTTTTCTAAAGAGCAATTAGCAACCCAACATGATTCTATAGATAACAGCGGAGAAATAATCGCAACCGAGCAAAATACTCCTGAATCTTCCAATAACTCTGAACTTTCAGTCAATAAAGCTAAGCCTTCTGATGAAATACAAGCTTTAGATCAGTTTTTCGTGAGCAATTCCTCTTTAAAAATTCATAACAAAGCTTTAGAGCTGTTAAAAGATAAAAACAAAATACAGGCTGTTCTTTTATTAAAAAAGAATTTCTATCAAAATTTATTTCCGCCTTCTTATTTTCTGCTCAACCAGTTAAAAGAGTCGGTTTCTTTCTTTTCAGTGTTTTTGTTAGCAGGCTTTATTATAATCAGCCTCATTGCTGTTATCTTTTTTATTCTTTATTTAAAAACCTCTTACTCTTTTTATTTTAAAAACCTGTTAGCTGGACTGCTTGCTTTCGCTTTTTTGTTGGGAGGAAATTTGTTCTTTTTAAAGAATCAGGTCAGCCCTCTCATAGAAACTCATTTAAAATTAGCCCCCGTTGAATCGGCCCCCAACACAGTCAAATTGCCTCCTTTAGAAGAGCTTGCGGTTTTAAAAGAAAAAGGAAAATGGCTAAAAGTAAAAAACCAAAAAAAACAAACGGGCTGGATTTTAAAACAACAGGTTTTTCAGCTTTTCTAGCTGGCCTTTCATCCATTTGTTTTGTTTCAAAAAGGGAAAAATTATATATTTAGCGCAGATCATCCACTCTAATAAAGATAGAATATTCTGAAATAGAGATCAAAAACATGACAGTTCATTTTTTTAACGAATAATATAGCTCTGATGTTTGACAAACGCTAGAAAAAAGATATAAATTCCACTCACAAGGGTAAAAAATGTTAGAAGTTTTTTTTGAAAATTTTTTTAAAAAAGAAAAAGAGGGTGAGTTGAAGTTTATCCAAAACTGTCCCTTATTTTCAGATCTGACAAACAAGGAAATGTCCTTTTTGAGAAGTCTTCTTCATCACAGAATTTATGCGGACGGAGAAATTGTTTTTAAGCCCTCTTCAGGAACTGGCATGTATATAATATTGAAAGGAAGGGTTAATATCCTTCAAGGACAGCCTAATTCTCAAGAAGAGTCTTCCCTCATTTCCGCTTTAAAGGAAGGGCATTTTTTTGGCGAGCTCTCTTTAGTGCATAAAAAAGCCTATCAAAGCATGTTTGCTCAATCCGCAGGGGATTCTAAACTGCTGGGTTTTTTCCAGCCGGATTTACAGCTGATTTTAGAAAATTATCCTAAAATGGGTATTAAAATTTTAACTAAAATCAGTGAAATATTAAGCAGTAGGCTTCAAAAAGCGGAACAAAAGATTTTACAAGCTCATTCCTCAAAATGACATCCTCCCTAGAAAAACAAAAACGAATTAAGCGGTTGAATTTTTTTCGCTTGATCTTTTTCTTAATTATATTTTCTTTGTTATTAGCCAGTCTTTTTATAATTAAAGGGCTTTTTATCACTCTGTTATTAGCCTTTGTTTTAAGCTTTGTGCTCCTTCCGCCGGCTAATTTTTTGAGCCTGTGGATACCCAGGGCTTATGCTGTTCCTATCGTATTTTTCAGCTTTCTCGGCTCTCTAGGGGCTTTGTTGTTTTGGTCTCTGCCCTTCCTGTCTAAGCAATTCAACAAATTACAGGAAGAATTTCCAAAATACATTGATCAAATATCTGTTTTAATAAACAATTGGCAGGATCATCTGGAAAGCAATTTTATTTTTGTTAAAGACTTTAATTTGTCAGATAAATTTACACAGATTTTATCTTCTTTTGGCAACGCCTTTTTAGAAGATTTGCCCTCCACCCTAACTCAATCCTTCACTATTCTTCTATTAGCTCCTTTTTTTGCTTTTTTTATGATGAAAAGCCGGCTGGGGCTGACAAGAAGCCTTTACCCTTTGGTTCCCAACCATGTTTTTGAAATGTTTTTAAGCCTCCACTATAAAATCAACAAACAAATTGGTGTTTTCATCAGAGGCCGTATTTTAGAAGCTTTTATTGTAGGCTTAATTGTAGGCGCAGGGCTGATTTTATTAAAATTTCCTTTTGCCATTTTGCTTGGAATTTTTGCCAGTCTTACCAATTTAGTCCCTTATATTGGACCTATTATTGGCAGTATTCCTGTTTTATTAGTTGCTTTGGCCGGTGATTATGAAACCGGTCAGATTCTTTTGGTTATGGGACTGTTCTTTTTTACACAGGTGATTGACTCTATGGTTTTGGTTCCCATACTGCTGGCCCGCATTGTCAATCTTCATCCGCTCACTGTAGTTGTTATTATCATTGCAGGGGCGCAGTTTATGGGAATTATAGGAATGATTATAAGCATCCCTCTTGTAAATGCCCTTAAAGTCTCCGTTATGGCTGTGTATCAACACATTTCAGACAATATTTAATAACTCTCACTTAAAAGCGAGTCATAATAAATTTGGAAAAATAGAGCGCAAGCTAATCAAAAATCGGACAGTGTATCAATTCATTTAAAAATAACATCTGTCAAGTGTATGTCCAGCGGCAGAAGGCTTAAGAAGCTGAAGTTTTGTGAAATCCCGATAAATGGAGGGAGACGAGAGGCTGATTTTCATTTAAAGGGAAAAAAGGAGGCAATATGGGACGCAGAGCCTACAGTTCATAAATGATGAGTTTGGCGAATCACCTGTAAGTTTGAACCTATGAAAAAGTAATGTCAAGTTTCAAACTTCTACTCCTAAAACCTTATTATTTAAAGGCTATTATAGATAGGCTTTGCGTGGCGGAAGGCATATAATCCTCTTTTTTCTTAAAAAAACTTGTGAATAATATCATATATAGATACAATTATGATCAGCGCTTATATGAAAACATTATTGATTTTGGTTTTATTTAGCTCCTTTATTTCTTATAGTAAAGAGTCATTTAGTTTCTTCATTCCTTATAAAAAAGGCCCTTTCTTTTGGAAGGCGGAAAAAGAGGGCAGGACAATTTATATTTTAGGAACTATACACCAAGTGGTAGGCTTGAAAGATCTGCAATGCCATCAGGTTATTTCTGACTCTCTCAATCAAAGTGTCTTGGTTTGGACAGAAAAACTACAAAAAGAAAAGGAATTGACAGACATTGCGGCGCATAGTTTGATGAAGGACCTCTCCGGCTACAGTTTTAAAAGCCTTAATGAGGAAACTCAGAATTTTTTTAAGACAAAAACAAATCAGGAACAGTCTCAAATTGTTAAACAGCTGAGTTATTTTGGTCTTTTCTATCTGACGAAGTACTATGTGCCGATCAAAGCATGAAAAATTTGTGGAAGAACAGTTTAAACTTTATTCTAAGCAACTGTCGCAAAAATTAGATGATCAAATTCGGCAATTGGCTCAGACAAAAAATATCCCTCAAAGTTCCTTGGATGAAAAAGATTCTATCTTTGATTTAGTTAGAACACAGACTAAGATAGCTTCTAAAGAACAGGTTGAGAGGGCTGTCAAGAGATACAGCCGCGACTGCCAGCAAAAAGAAATTGCGGAAGTTTTTAAAGTGATGGAGAACATGATACAGAAATATAAAAATGGGGAATCTATTGATTTTTTTAAAATGGATGAACAGGTTCTAAAACGACAAGGCTGGACAGAAGATATGGTCAAAAGCTATAAGGACCGTTTGCAACGCAATCTGTTAAAGAAAAGAAATGAAATATGGCTAAAAAAGCTTCTTTCCGCCCATGTGCGGGAAGACAATACCAATATGTTTGTTGCCGGCGGGATGCTCCACTTTCAAGGCTCTTTTAATGTATTAGACAAGTTGAGGAAGAATGGCTTTTCAGTCAAGCGTTTTAATTCTGACTGCAAAGCAGAGTGATTTTTTAATTACAAAGTTTTTTTTGGTAAACAGCTTTTTCAATAAGATTGGCAAAATATAGACAGCTTCAGCGCCGACTAAATAAAATCTGCATAATTTATCCTAAGATGTTTCTATCTTGTAATAGAAAAAGCTAGCTGGTTATTAGCTCAAAATTTTTCACTATAAAAACTCAGCTCTAAATTTAATGGCAACTCCATTTTTCCAGGCTTTTTATATTTATGAGATAACCTCTAACAGATTTTTACTAAATACTTATGATATTATCGGGGCAGCTATAGCCCAGATTTATGAATAACCTCTAATCAGATTTTATTTAAATACTTGGCTGTTAATTTTCTGGTGTAAAATCCTCTGTTTGAATGTCTCCTGTCTCTTCATCAACACCCACAAGCTTTTTAACAGACTCTTCTGCTTGAGTGAGCTCTTTTTTACAACTCTCAATCAATTTTAAGCCTTTTTTAAAAGCTGAAATGCTGGCCTTTAAACCCAGTTTTCCGCTTGAGATTTCCTCATTGATTTTCTCTACTTCTTTTATTTGTTTTTCAAACTCCATATTTCACCTTTCCTTTAATTTTTTTGTTTCACTTCGGCTTTCACCTGACCTTTAAAAAAATCTATATTCAAAATTTCTTTTATTTTCAAATCTTTTGTATCAAAAATCGGGTCTCCTTCTGCATTTGTCACAATAGAAAAACCTCTTTCCATAACTTGTTTGGGGTTTAAAGCCAACAAAACCCGCTCCAAGTGACTGATCTGTTGTTTTTTATTTTCAAAAAATTGTTTGACATTCTGATTGAATCTCAAGCTGGTTTCATCTAATTTTTGAGAAAAATCCTGAATGTATCTTTTGGGATGAATCAAAGCTTTTTCCAAACTCAGCAGTTTATCTTTAAAAAAACCAATTTTCAGCTGTAAGCTTTGATAAAGCTGTTTCTTTAACCGAGCTGTTTTTTCCAACAAATCATCTCCATTTTGAACAACAAGCTCTGCCGCGGCGGAAGGAGTGGGCGCTCTTAAATCAGCTGTAAAATCGCAGATTGTAAAATCAATTTCATGCCCCACAGCTGAAATAATAGGGATAGGGTGAGCGGAAATCGCGCGGGCCAAGGTCTCATCATTAAAAGCCCAAAGATCTTCTGTTGAGCCTCCTCCTCTTCCCATAATGATTACTTCGGGCGCCAGCTTTTTAGACAAAGACAAAGCATTTAGCAGGCTGGAAGGCGCTTGATCTCCTTGAACAAGAGCTGGTATAAGAGTGATTCGCACGGCTTTAAACCTCCGATTTAAAATTTGCAGTATATCACGGACAGCCGCTCCTGTTGGCGATGTAATTAAAACAATATGGCGGGGAAAAAGAGGAAGCGATTTTTTTCGCTCCGATTCAAAAAGGCCTTCTGCTTTCAGTTTTCTTTTAATCTGCTCAAATTGTCTTTGCAATAAGCCAGAGCCAACCACTTCCATGTCATAACATAAAACCTGATAGCCGCCTCTGGGAGGATAAACACTGATTTGGCCCCGAACTAAAATCTCCTCTCCAGTTTGAGGGCGAAAAGACAATTTTTGATTTTGACCTCTAAACATAACTGCTTTGATTTGAGAATTTTCATCTTTTAAACTGAAATACCAATGTCCGGAGCCATGAGCGATAAAGTTGGAAATTTCCCCTTTAATCCAAATAGAAGAAAAACGGGATTCTAAACAATTTCTAATTTGAGAAGAAATTTGAGAGACAGTTAAAATGTTTTTAGATGATTCCATAGATAATACTTTAACATCTATCATAGTAGGCTTAAAGTGTCATTAGCCAAAAAAATAGATATTCCTCTGATCACCTTTTAACCGCTATTTTCAATTATTTTAATACTATCCTGGGAATTATATACATGACTGCACTTGATTCCCTTTATTTTCTCGTTTTTTAAAA
>JAPPIY010000237.1 GCA_026914095.1 Oligoflexia bacterium | reverse complement strand
TCTAATGTTTCAATAAATCAAGCAATTATTACTTTTTTTGAGTTCTTAGGTAATGACGATTCGGTCACGGTTTATTTTTCTGAAGCTATTGGATCAAAAACAGATAATGTCCCGTATATAGCTGATCCTACCAATAATGAAAATAATACAATTAATATGTCTGGTGAAGAATGGAAAGAAGTTATAGATATGGCAGAAACTGCTTTTGAAACTCTTTCTTATGCAAAAAATGTTCAAGAAAGTGGAAAAACATTAGAGTTATGGAAAGAGATTTTTGGTCCAAGTTTTAATATTCAGGAAAAGGTATAATGAATACATTTACACAAACATATACTAAAACGGATATTCGTAAAGCTTTTGAAAATTTTCATGCAGATTTATCAATGCTTGCACTAAGGACACAAGCTATGGAAACAGATGATGTAGATAGATATGCTAATGATATTCTTCTAATGGCTCAAGAAAATTGTTTAAAAAGTGTTCACATACAGTTAAGGAATTATTATGGAAGGTTGGTAAAAGTTCATAGGTATTCTATAAAGGAAGATCTGTCAGATTCTCAAAGACCAGGGGGAAATAAATGGCCCTGCTTACCTGACGGCAAATTATATATAATTATTATTCCCTCTGATAATTCAAGGTGGGAAAATCTTCAAAATTTGGGGAAATTTCAAATATCTTGGGGTTCTTCATTTCTATCAACTGATTATTCTAGTATGTACAATGAAAGCATCAGGTCTTATTCAAGTAGTAGCTATGGGTTACAGCGTGATACTTTTGTAAATTTATAGAGCCTAAACTATGTCACAAAATATCTTTGATATTCAAACAGAACTTCCATCTTCTAATTTAGAGAGTATTTCTAAGACGCTTATTGGTTTTGAAAAGCACTATGAAGCAATGAAAAACCATATAATGATGATGCTAGTGCCTAGTAATGTAAATGAATGGAGTAAAAAATATTACAAAAAAATGATTCCATTGTGTGAAATAATTCAGCATAGGTATCCATTGTTTTTATTTAGTGGAGATGTAGGAACTGGAAAAACTATTACAGCTCAAAGTGTAGCTAATCAGTTGACAAAAGATATGCAAAAAAATGGGTTTTTATTAAAACTAAGCACACGAGTAAGAGGTAAGGGATTACATGGAGAAATGAGCCAACTAATTCAAGATGCTTTTGAAAATTTAAAAATTCAAGCAGGTAAAAAGCGTTTAGCATTTCTTTTAATAGATGAAGCGGATTCTATTGCATCGCTTCGTTCTACAGAACAAATGCATCAAGAAGAAAAAGCCGCTGTAAATACACTGATACAGAAAATTGATGAAATTCGTCAAATGGGAGGTCGAGCTGTTGTGTTTTTATGTACCAATAGAATGCATGTTATAGATCAAGCTATTGTCAGGCGTTCTGCCTTACATATACAGTTTTCCCGACCTAATAAAGAAGAATGTTTAGAGTTATTAAAATACGATCTTGAAGGAATAAAATTAACGGAAGAACATTTTAATGAGCTTGCATCTATGATCTCAAAAGGGGGAATTTATAAAGATAATGGTTATACATTTTCAGACTTTAGGTTAAGGTTTTTGCCGGAAGCTCTTGCACGAGCATTCCCAGATAAGGCTCTAACATTTGATATTTTGAAAAAAACTGTATTAGCTGTAAAACCTAGTCCACGGATTTTATAAATGAAAAACAATAATGTTCAGCTAGATCAGCAGTTTTTGAAAAAATTAAAAAGAAAAGCTGAATTATGTCGTTTTGCTCACTCAGAGCTAAAAGCAGAATATAAAGTAAGAAGAAACTTGAAAGAGTTTTCTATTCTCATACTATCTGTAATTTTAGTTGCTTTAATCAATCTTTACTATAGAAAGTTATTAGAAGGTGACCACATTCTGTTGTTACTCTGGGTTCTGCCTTTGCTGACAACAATAATACAGGCATTAGATCACACTGTGTTTCAATGGACAAACAAAGCAGGAAAACATGAATCAGCTGTAACTATTTGGGGACACTGGCTAAGAGAAGCAGATTTTCTTGAAAAACATATACATAGGTATACAGCTGATATTATGAATGAAAAAATACAGCATATACAAGAAAAATATAACAGTTGTATGAATAGTACAAATCAGATACCAAATAATAAGTTTCTAAAGTATAAAAAACGATTTAAGATGTATGTATTAAAATCTCAAGCTATTGATGAGATGTTTCTAAAAGATATAGAGAATAAGAAATGAACAAAAAAAATCAAAACGAAAAACTAGAGTTTATAGAACTTCTTGCATATTTTCATGGGACTGTAAATAGAGAGGATATTATGAACAAATTTTGTATATCTGCCGCCTCAGCTACAAATTTATTATCTCAATATAATAAAATGGTCCCAAACAATCTTGACTATAATGTAAACTTAAAAAGTTATGAAATTAGTAAGAATTTTAAACCTAGCTTTAATGTTCGTATGTTTCTTGAGCGTATTCCAGTATATACTATACCTACATTAAATAAACCAATTGATGATGAGATTGATAAAATAGCTGTAATATCAAGAGCTATTCACAGAATCCATATTCTAAAAATCACTTATAATTCTATATCTAGCGGAAGTTCTATACGAGAAATTGTTCCTGTAGCTTTCGCTAACACTCAACTGAGATGGCATTTAAGAGCATATGATAGAAAAAGACAACAGTATGCCGACTTTGTTTTTAGAAGAATATTAAAAATAAAAACAATGAAAAATAGTCTGATAAAAGAATATGAGCATCCTAATAATGATAAGCAATGGCATTTATTTATTAACTTAAAATTAAAAGCACATCCACGCAATGTAACAGATACATATATCATGAAAAATAAAATTTATGATATTAGAATCCGTTCAGCTATGGCTGGATATTTCCTTCAACTTTGGAATGTTGACTGTTCACATGATGCTATTTTGAAAGAAAAAAAATACCAATATATTCTGGAAAATATTAATGAAGTTTCTAAATTAACTGATTTAACACTTGCTCCAGGGTATGGGGAGTGAGACTTATTTATATTGTCTATAATCCATGAGACATAAAGTGTCATGTTCTATGCTTCCCAAGATTTTTTGACGGGATTTTGACGGGAATTACCAGTTAGTAGGGGTTATCAGCAGTTATCAACAGGAAAAATAGGAGCGGTTTTATTGGGTTTTTAGCTTATTTTAGTGTTTTGAAGACTATCTATAATCACCCGTAGGGAACGCCATTTTTGCTCTTAACAATTTCTCTATTATTATAACTCCAGTATGCTATGGATTTAATTCAACAGCCTTATTGCAGTCTTTTAAAGCCCTTTTACATCCACCAAGTTTCAACCTAGCATTTCCTGAGTTGTAATAAGCATCAGCATAATTTGACAGCTTTATTGTAATCTCTAATACAGACTGCTTAACAGTGACACAAAATTAAATGTTTTATATTTAAGCCTAAAAGAAAAGACTTTAACTGAGTCAAAAATGAGATTTTTCAGCTTAAGCTCTTTCACTCCAGGGTTTGTAATTATTTGGAGCTAGCATTTTACATGAATGTGTAAAGGAATTATCAAACTGCCGTGGTTCTCCGGCTCCTTCAAACAGATGTTTGTTATTGATTATATTAAAAAATTCCACATAAGAGAAAGAGCCTTTTTCTCTTCCTCTCTTCCTATTCCTGATTTGATTTATTTCATCAGAACAAGCTGGTTGAGGGTCGGGTTTCCCATGACGAAAAGTATCACAAACAGTCTTTTCTGCTATTTTTAGACTCAATATATAATAGGAAGGAGTAAAAACACATTCTCCATTTCTTAAATTCAAAGGAGTCTCCTTATACTCTCTAGTGACATATTCCTGTGTTCCATCTTTGTTCAACACAAACTCCCGAAATATTCCATCTTCACCTCGTGTTCCTCCAACTGATCTGTCTAATTACTGTTCCATCCTTTTTTCGCGCTTTACCTTCTTCAACAAGAACAACTGTCACGGGACTTCCTGTTTTATTATAAAAAATATATTCTGTCTGTTCCCATATTGGAGCCAGCGCTTTATTAGGATGTACCCCACTGTTAGAATGTGTTTCACTACGAGGTGGAGTAGAGCAAGAAAGCAAGCCCCCCAAAATTATAAAAATTAAAAATCTTAAGTTTATTGCTTTAGCCATTACATCTGGATCCAGTGATTTCCCACATCCTACTAATATACAACCCATAAAAAATTTTCTCAATCTTAGCTCTTATTTTGCTCTACAACTTCCATAAATGGCTTAAAAAGATCAATTGGGATTGGCAAAATCACAGTGTTTTTTCCTTCCCCTGTCACCTCTTGCAAAGCTTGCAGGTAGGCCAATTGAAGAGCTGAAGGGCTTTTAGAAATAATTTCAGAAGCTTGTTTTAACTTTTCAGCTCTTTGAAACTCCCCTTCCGCATTGATCACTTTAGCCCGTCTTTCCCGTTCCGCTTCCGCCTGCTTGGCCATAGCCCTTTGCATCTCTTTAGGCAGATCAATGTGTTTCACTTCCACTACAGAAACCTTAATGCCCCAAGGCTCTGTTGCTTTGTCTAATATCTCTTGTAGAGTGTGATTGATTTTTTCACGGTTGGAGAGCAAATCATCCATTTGATATTGGCCTAAAACAGAACGCAGAGTTGTCTGAGCCAATTGACTGGTTGCAAAAAAGAAATCCTCCACTTGTGTAACCGCCTTTTCAGGCTCCACGACTCTAAAATAAATAACAGCATTCACCTTCATACTTACATTATCAAAGGTGATTACATCCTGAGGCTTAATGTCCATAGTGACTGTTCGGGTATCCACACGGAGCAGTCTTTCTACACCAGGCACCAGAATAATTAACCCGGGGCCTCTTACACCAACAGAGCGGCCAAATCGTAAAACAACCCCTCTTTCCCATTCTGGTAAAATTTTAATAGCGCTGAAAATGACAACAACAATAAACCCCAACAAATATAAAAAAGACATAAATCCTCCCGGTTTTTTATCTTTCTATCAATACTTTATGTGAGTTGTCCAGAAAAACTTTTGAGCTTAAAGATTCAGGAATGATACGAATTGCCTTGAATTTTAAAGTTTTTTTTGGAGATTCCCGCCCTCTCCCCTATTTTGTATTTGATAAAAAATTTAGAAATCCTCTACTTTTTGGACATAAAGCCTCATTTTCTTGTTTTTTATCACTTTTACAGTATCCCCCACTTTTACTGGTTTTTCACTTTTAAATTTCCAGTTCTCTCCATAAATTAAAACCCAGCCTGTTTTGCCAAAATCATCCAATAATTCCTCTACTTCCCCCTCCTGTCCTATAATAGTGGCCATCATAGTTATATCCCTTTTCATAAAAATAGTTTTTATAAGCAAGTATAAAAAGCCAGAAATAACAGCCAAAATAAGCAAAATAAATATCAAACGGCCAAACCAAGAGTAGCTTCCAAAATCTAAATTATTAAAAAAATAAACACTTCTGAAAAAAAGGGACATCATGTCACCAAAATTGATAAAAAACTGAGGGGCTGACATAGCTAATCTATAACATGATACAAGATTCAGCGCAAGAATCCGTGTTTTTTTGAAATTAGCTTATTCAAATTAACGTTTGTTTTAAGTTTTTCATCTGTTAATTTTTGGCATCAATATAATTATACTGATCTTGTTTGAGTTTTCCTCCCTTCTGTCACTCCCGCGAAACTTATCCTCGTGAAAACAGTGGCGGGAGTCTAGTTGGAGCCCGAAAATTCGGGAATTATATACATGACTTCGCACGAAAAACCTTCAAACTAAGGAAATATAAGGGGTTTCAGGCTGTTTATCCAGAAAAAAATAAAGAGATAAAGTTTCCTTAAAAAGAAATGCAAATAGCTGATAAAAAACAAGCAAAATAAAGGGAATAATGCGAAGTCATGTATATAATTCCCGAAAATTCAAACCTAATCACTATATAATTCCCATTTTTTCCAATTTCTGGGCTATTTTTAAGGTTGCTGAAAAAAATTTAAGAAGAAGAAGATAGCCGATATCTTTATTATAATAACAACGGAAGACATATGAACAACCTAATTCTGTTAATTTCGATCTTAATTGTGAGTCCTGTTTTTGCAGATTCAACAATAGGTAAAGCAAAGTGGTATAAAGCCTGTGAGTCAAGTAAACATCCTTTTATCGTCTCAGCTAGAAAGAGATTAGACACAATTCGTCAAAAAATAGCGCAACTTAAAAGTGTATCACCAAAATACAAACAACTACAATTAGTCGAACAAAAACTCTTTGAAGCAATGTTCGATAGCTCAACAACAAACATTGAAAAAATGGATCTAAAGGCTCAATCGCAAAAAGCTTACAAGAATTGGCTTTTAGAAACGAGCAGTCTTAGTAATCAATTGCAAAAAGCTAAGGCGGAATTTTACGAAAAAGCTTGCAAATCCGATCATGACCCCCATGTCACGAAAGCTAGAAAAAGATATGAAAATATTTGTTGGGACTGCCTACACCCCCTAAAAAAATCATCTAAATAAAAAAACTAATATAAAACAGCCTTTGAATAATATCAAAGGCTGTTCCCTCCAGACTTTAAGAGTGGCTTTTAACTATTTTTTCAATCGGTTGATTTCACTTTTTGATAAGCTTGTCATATGCATCTGGTTTGAGTGAGCCTTTTGTTTGTGAGACAGGAAACACAACAGGGATGTTAAAGGCACTCCCCGCTTTAGTCTTAGTTTTAAAGAAGAATTTTGAAAAAAAATCTATAGTTTAGCCGATCGTCTGGAAATTCAAACAAAAATCAGTCTATTTTTGAGGAAAATTGAGAAATTAGAAAAGTTTTAATATTTTTGAGCCAAAGCCGATACTTATTGTATGAATCACATTTTTGCTTTTTTAGTGATTGTCCTGCCTTTGTTGATTGGCTGTGGAGGGCCTCCTCCCATCGGAGGTCATACAGGTGATACCGAAGTAGCTCCTATAGAAGAAGACAACAGGTATGAAAACCTATCCAACGCCTGTCAAAAGCTTTTGAGTAAATTTGATAAGGCAAAAAGAGATCTGGATAAAGCCATAAGAAAATTAGAAAAATCCGAAGAAGATGTGGAAGAGGCTGAAGAGGACTACGACTATGCTAAGGAGGAATACAGAGATGCGGATTCAGAGGATAAAGAGGATGCTGAAGAGGATAAGGACAATGCAAAAGAGGATTTAGATGATGCGGAGGATGATTTGGATGATGCGGAAAAGGATGAAAAAAATGCTGAAAAAGATTATGACAGAGCGAGACGAGAGTTCAAAAGCAGATGCGAGTAATATTTTAAAAAATACACAGCCCTATCCCTTAAGAAAAGCCTATCTTTTATAACTTTTCTGAATATTTTTTAATTCTGTTTAAAATTTTTATAAAAGGGCGCTCCCCTTAGAGGCTTTTGAGGAAAAATCACAATTTTAATAGCAAAATGGGGCTTTTTCAGCGCTAATTCAGTGTATAATCCATAGAATCTAAAAAAATTTAAGTTTTTGACGAGACAAGCCGATTACTCCTTTGAAGTGAAATAAAATTTAAAAATATACTTACATTTATTGCTTATGTTTTATAAAAAGCTTTTTTTGTTTCTTTTGCTGTTTGGGTTTTCTGTTTTAGAAATTAGTTATAAAACAGAAAATGTTAAGTCTCAAAAAAACAGCGTGGCTTCTTTTTCTTTAGGGACGGTTCCGGCGCTAGCTATAATAGATTTAGCGCAGTTTTGTAAAACAAGACCTGGTAATTGGATGTGGAACCAAACAGTTTGTATTTGTCCGCAGGGACATGAAATAATAGATAGGATTAAATGTGAGCCATCAACTAAATCTAATCTAAACACTGATAGTAATGAACAAGAAACTAACAATCCATGTAAAGGAATGACTTTAACGGAGGTCACAGATGAAATAGATAAACTTGACAGAAAAGCAAACGAAATTAATGCACGATATGCTGGCACAGGTAGAGAGTTACCAACAAAGGCAAAAAAAGAAAAAAATGACACCGACAATAAAAGAAGCGAGTGTAAAAAGTTTAAGCGTAAGATAGAACAAGACAAAGAAAAAGAAACACAGTGTAAAGAGGATAAAAAGAAAATAACGGAAGCTGGATTTGGAAAGGCTTGCGTGAAATTTGCCAGAGGCATGGACTGTGTGTCAGCTATTGAGGCCTGCGCTATGTGTCCAGAACCAGATGAAGATTCAGACTTTAACTCTTCCGACTGTGTAATGATTCATCAAAAAACAAAATGCCCGCTTTTGTCGGGAGAAGAATTAAAACTGGCTAAAGAAAAAAGAGATAAGTTTAAAGAGGAGCTGGAAGAGCAAGAGGAAGATGTCAGCGAGCTGGAAAAAGACATTGTAGAAAAACAAAACGAGCTGAACACAGCTTTATCTGAATTGGAAGAAGATTTTACCAATACTGTGGCTGAGTTTGAAAGAGAGACTGCAAACGCAAAAGAGGACTTAGAAACTGAATTAAATGAAAATAAATCAGCTATTAAAAATGAAGTTTCCAAGCAAATCGCTCAAGTTCAGGAAGTGGTGGATAAGTCTCTGGAGATTGCCCATAGTTTT
>JAPPIY010000311.1 GCA_026914095.1 Oligoflexia bacterium | reverse complement strand
GGAATCGGCATGTTTAGAGCGAAGCTCTGTTCGTTTGACAAACAGTTTTCTATCAGTTTTTGTTATTATATTTTCTGGCGCTAAAGGTTTTGTAAAAGAGGGCCAGCCGGTTTTAGAATCATATTTGTCTAAAGAGCTAAAAAGAGGCTCTCCAGAGACAATATCTACATAAATCCCCTCTTGTTTGTTGTCCCAGTATTTATTTTTAAAAGGAGTTTCCGTTCCCTCCTTTTGTGTGACTTCATACTGCAAAGGGCTAAGCTTGTTTTTTATTTCCTCTAAAGAAGGTTTAAAATAAGTTTGAGAAACGCTTTTTGAGTCTTTAATTGGTTTTTCTATAGAATCGTTTTTTTCTAATTTTAGAGAAGAGTTGTCAGAATCTTTAAAATTCTTCCATGTTTTTTTTAAAAATTGATCTCTTCCTGAGCGGTAACGGTAAAAGTTATATTTTAAAGGATTTTTTTTATAGTAGTCCTGATGATAGTCTTCGGCTTTGTAAAAATTTTTAAAAGCTAAAATAGGGGTTGCAAGGGGCTGTTTGAAAGGGCCTTTTTCTTCCAGCTCTTTTTTAGATTGCTCGGCTTGTTTTTTTTGATCCTCATTATGATAAAAAATAGCTGTGCTGTATTGAAAGCCTCGATCTACAAATTGCCCTTCCTTGTCTAAAGGATTAATTTTCCTCCAGAAAACATCTAAAATTTGGAGATAGCTGACTTGTTTGGGATCAAAAAAGACTTGAACGGCTTCCACATGTCCGGTCCCGCCGCTGGAAACTTCTTTGTAAGAAGGATTGGCTTTGTCACCTCCGGCATAGCCGGAGATCACCTTTTTAATGCCTTTTATTTTTTCTAAATCGGATTCTATACACCAGAAACAGCCTCCGGCTAAAGTAGCGACTTCTAAAGGCTCCTTGAGCTGTTTTTGGGATAGGTTTTGATCGGTTTTCATGGGTTTGCCTCCTTTTTGAAAAGCTTGTTTTGCTGAATCTTCAAGAGAACGAGGATTTGCTTTTAATGAAACAGAAAAAAATAAAAATAGAGTTAGATAAAGGGCATTCATGAAAGCATGATAATTTATTTTTTGGAAAAAGTCTATAAAATTGCTCTGCTTTGGCCTTTTTTGTGTTCTGTTAAGGAGCGTTGTCAAATCTGGCGGATTTATGAAGTCCTAATCTCTCTTTCAGTCATCTTGAGTTTAGCCTAAATCTTTTGGGTATTATTATTTTGACTTTCCATAAAAACTTTAAAATTAAAGAGATTGTTGTCTTGGCTTAAGTAATGAAGTGTTTTCTCTTTTATAAGAAAGAGATAATTTTTAAAAGTTTTTTAGAGAAAAAGGCTTTAATTTTGATTTTCTGTAAAGTATTCCGTCTTTTATTATGAGATCTCTTGTATAATGTCTTCCATCAATAATAAACTTATAAGTCCAATAGTCTTTGCCAAATTTTCTATTGATTTTGTGGGGGTAACCCAATCTTTTCAGAATTTTTGATTTGCTGGAGCGGACAGGAAGACTGTGAATCTTTTGGTTGATATGAGCGCAGGCTTGCAAGCTAATAAAAAGGACAAAAATGAAAGCTATTTTTTGTAACATCTTTTGTTATTTTTCAAAACATTTTATGCCATTGTGGAACATTGGAAAAAGCATTTCTAAAAACTGTTATTAAATATTTCATAACTGGGTTCTGTCGTCAATTAAATAAACAGGTTGTTCTGTTTTTATGAAGTCATAACACTCTATTAAAGGGGCATTTTATCTTTTCGGCAGAGGCGCCCTGTCCTTAGAGCCTGTCTTTGCTCAGCGGATGAGGCCCTCAAAAGCAAAATTTCCTTCAGAATAGAGAGAAAATGAAGAATGAATTGACAGACGCAACTTAATCAGCTGGGAAATCTATTTTTTGCGGTTTTTTCCTTAAAACCAGACTTTAGCTTATGTTGCTTATAGCTATTTTCTATTTCTGATTTTATCAAACTGAGAGGCTCTTTTGCGCATGAAAAATCTTGACAAAAGGCTGTCTTTTTCTATATGACTTAACAAACATGAGTAAAGAAACCCCTAAGCCGTCTTATAACAAATTCGGATTTTACTTGTTTGTAGCCACTGTTATATTTAGCTCTCTTTGGGCGAGTTACTTTCTTATTATAGAAAATAAAATTGATCTGGGAGAGTATGCGGATCAAACGGCGGAAAAGAAGGCGCCAGAGGCCTTGAGTTCTGAAGAGACAGCTAAGCCTTGGATTTCATCTGAAGGTTTAGTTGCTTATGGCAGTAAGGTCTATCAAGCTCAGTGCGCTTTATGCCATGGGGCTAAAGGGTTGGGAGACGGCACGCCGGGGCTTGTTCCTCCTCCTAGAAATTTGGTGGAAGGGAAGTGGACACAAGGAGGCTCTTCAAAAGCTCTGTTTATGACTTTGCAAAAGGGAATAGAAGGCTCTTCTATGGTTTCATTTAAGCATCTGTCTAAGTTGGACCGCTGGGCTTTAACGCATTATATTCGCTCTATAACAAAAAATAAGGTAGCTGATGATGAAAAAGAATTGGAAGAATTTGCTAAGCAGGCGCTTTAGTTTTTTAATGATGTTTTTGCCTGTCTTGAGTTTTTCAGATCCTGCTTCTATTGACTCTGCTCCATCTTTTCAGGTGGCTCGCAACCGTTATAATTCAAAAAGCGCTGGAGGGCAAAAAGGATACCGCGCGGGAGAAACCCCTCATGAATTGAAAGGTATAAAAGTCAAAGAGCATATAGGCCGTTTTATTGATTTGGATTTGGAATTTGCCAATGAAGAAGGACAGAATCGATCCTTGAAGAGCTATTTTCAAGAGCAGCCGGTCCTAATGACAGTGATTTATTATAATTGCCCCAGTCTTTGCAATTTTCACTTAAATGGGCTGTTTGCCGGCTTGAACAAGTTGAAATGGAAGAGCTATCAATTTGTGGTTGTGAGTATGGATTCTACAGAAAATTCTGAATTAGCGGAGGAGAAAAAGAAAAACTATTTAACTGAATTTCAAAATCTCACATCCGATCCCATTCATTTTTTAACAGGCTCTGAACAGGCTATTCAGAAACTCACCGACAGTCTTGGCTTTGCTTTTCGCTGGGATGAAGAGACTCAACAATTTGCCCATAGCCCTGTTGCCTACAGTTTAAGTCCAAGGGGGATGATCTCCCGTTATCTTTATGGGGTGGAGTTTTTGCCTCAAACTTTAAGACTGGCTCTTTTAGAGGCTGGAAAGGGAAAAGTGGGAAATGTGATTGATCGCATCCTGCTTTTTTGTTATCGCTTTAATCCGAAAGAGAATAAATACAGCTTATATGCTGTTAATCTCATGAAGGTTGGGGGAGTTTTGGTTATTGTAGCTTTGATTGCTCTTTTAGCGCCAGCTTGGATAAAAGAAAGGAAGAACTATATTTAAGCTTATTGTTTTGCTTTTTTCAAATTTTTTTGTTCTGGCAGAGGAGAAAACTCAGCCAGCAACAGATTATGTCGCTCAGTTGGAGAAACTAGAGGAGTTTTTAATTGTCATTAGCTTCATAGCTTGTGTTCTTATTACCTTAGCTTTTGTCTATTTTGCCTTTCGCTTTAGGAGAAAAGAGAGCAGGGAAGAAGGGAAAGCGACACAGCATCATAATCTTCCTTTAGAAATTGTATGGAGCTTTATTCCCTTTGTGATTTTTATGGTCTCTTTTGCTTGGGGCTGGCTGGTTTATAAGGATGTTAGAACTCCTCCTAAAGACAGTTTGGAAATTCAAGTTTATGGCCAAAAATGGAATTGGGAATTTATCTATAAAAATGGAAGAAAAACGACGAATGAGCTTTATGTTCCAGTGGATCGCCCTGTTAAACTCATCATGACTTCTAGGGATGTGATTCACAGCTTTTATATTCCCACTTTTAAAATTAAGCAGGATGTTGTTCCCGGGACCTATACTTTTCTTTGGTTTAAAGCCAACCATAAGGGGGAGTTTCAAGTTTTTTGCACGGAGTTTTGCGGGGCAGGGCATTCCAGTATGGGGGCTAAATTGAATGTTTTATCTCTGGCTGACTGGGAAAATTGGTTAAAAACAGATCCTTATAAGGGGCTTAGTTTAGTGGAAATAGGTCAAAAAGCCTTTCAAGGCCGTTGCACGGCTTGCCATAAGCCGACCCAAGAAAGACTAATTGGACCGGGATTGGCCGGTTTGTATAACACAAAAAGAGATTTGGAAGACGGCCCAGTGGTTTTAGCAGATGAAAATTACCTGCGAGAATCTATCTTAAATCCAGGCGCTAAAATTTCAAAAGGCTATCCCAATCAGATGACCCCTTTTGCCGGCTTGTTGTCAGAAGAGGAGCTATCTGGTTTGATTGAATATATTAAGTCTTTAAAGTAGAAAGGAGGAAATATGGAAAAAAATTATCTCAATTGGAAAAAAGGCCTGCTCTCTTGGCTTTTAACACGAGATCATAAACGAATAGGTCTTCTTTACATGATCACTGTTTTTTCTTTCTTTTTTGTCGGAGGCGTTTTTGCCCTTCTCCTTCGTTTGGAGCTTTTTAAAGTGGGTGAAACGATTATGAACTCCGCCTTTTATAACCAAATTATGACTTATCATGGGGCTGTTATGATTTTTATGGTTATCATCCCTGGTATCCCCGCTTTTTTGGGAAATTTTGTTTTGCCTTTGCAAATTGGAGCTAAGGATGTGGCTTTTCCTAAAATCAATCTTCTGAGCTGGTATTGCTTGATTGTGGGGGCTGGAGTCACTTTACTGTCTTTATTTTTAGGGGGGGTGGATACAGGCTGGACTTTTTACACCCCCTATAGCATTGAAACCAATACAGCCGTTATTCCTGTGGTTTTAGGGGTTTTCATTATGGGATTTTCCTCTATTTTAACGGGGCTTAATTTTATTGTAACTATCCATCGTTTGAGATGCCCTGGTATGACTTTTTTTAGAATGCCTCTTTTTGTTTGGTCTCTTTACTCAACAGCCATTATTCAAGTTTTAGCTACTCCGGTTTTAGCTATCACTTTGTTGCTTTTAGTAGGAGAAAGAATTTTAGATATTGGAATTTTTAATTCTGAAAAAGGCGGGGATCCCATTTTATTTCAGCACTTTTTTTGGTTTTACTCTCATCCTGCGGTTTATATTATGATTTTGCCGGCTATGGGAGTGATCAGTGAGTTGATTTCCGCTTTTTCCCGGCAGAAAATTTTTGGCTATAAAGCGGTTGTGTTTGCCAGTTTGGGAATAGCTGGGGTGAGTTTTTTTGTTTGGGGGCATCACATGTTTGTAAGCGGGCAGTCGGAATGGGCGGGGATTGTCTTTTCCTTCTTGACGATGCTGGTGGGAGTGCCAACAGCTGTTAAAATTTTTAACTGGGTGGCTACTCTATTTAAAGGATCTTTAAAATTTGACACTCCTTTTTTATATGCTTTGGGATTTTTATTTTTATTTTTAATTGGCGGGGTGACTGGAATTATGCTGGCTGTTCTTCCTTTTGATGTCCATGTGCATGACACTTATTTTGTGGTGGCTCATTTTCACTATGTGATGGTGGGAGGGACTATTATGGGAATTATGGGCGGTTTTTATTACTGGTTTCCTAAAATGTTTGGACGGCTTTATAATGAATTATTGGGACAAGTGAGTTTTGTTTTTATCTTTATTGGTTTTAATGTTACTTTTTTCCCTCAGTTTATTTTAGGAATGAGTGGAATGCCGAGACGCTATGCGGATTATATTTCTCCTTATGAGCCTTTAAATCAGGTTTCTACTGTGGGTTCATGGTTAATTGCCAGTGGTTTTGTTGTGGCTTTTTTTGCTTTAATTTGGGCTATGTTCAAAGGGAAAAAGTCCAGCGCTAACCCTTGGGGGGCTAAAACTTTGGAATGGCAGACTTCCTCTCCGCCGCCTCATGAAAATTTTTTAAAAAGGCCTGTTGTAAGTAAGGATGCTTATGAGTAAAACTTTTAAAAAAAAGGAACAGAAGATGAGTGGCTTTCTTGATAAACTTAAAGAAATTAACAAGTATCCTTTTGTTATGAAAAGAAAGGATGTTGATGGCGCAAAATTTAACACTCTTTTTTACGGCTTACAGCGCGTTGAGGGTTGTTTTAAAAAGCTTGTAAAAGATAAAAGAAACTATAGCGCAAAAGTAATTGAAAGGCCTGTAACTATAAATGAATATATTGTCAGAGGCATAGAAAGAAAAGAAATTCAATACAATCTATAAAAAGTAAAAAGCGGGAATAAAAATGTCCGAAAATAAAAATTTAGCGCATCATTTTGACAGTTATGAACAGCAGGTTCGGGCTGAAAAACTGGGGATGTGGCTTTTTTTAGCGACAGAAATTTTAATGTTTGGCGGGCTGTTTGTGGCTTATGTGATTTACAGCGGGGAATACCCTGCCATTTTTAAAGCCGGCGCTCAGTTTTTAGATTGGAAAAAGGGAGCCATCAATACTGTGGTGCTTCTTGTCAGCTCTTGGACTATGGCTATGAGTATTTATTATGCTCAAAAAGATCAAATTCGAAAATGCAAGATCATGCTTATCAGCACTCTTTCCTGCGGATTTTTGTTTATGGTTATCAAGTATATAGAATATTCTCATAAGTTTCATGAAGGCATTTTCCCTGGGGGGTTTTTTTCTTATAGCGGTGAAGGTTTTGTGGAAGGCCTGCCTCTTTATTTTTCTTTTTATTATTTGATGACAGGTCTTCACGCCAGCCATGTCCTTATTGGCATGTCTTTAATTGCATGGGCTTTAGTTAGAACTTATAAAAAACAAATTGGCTCTCATCACTATATGCCTTTGGAGTATGTGGGGCTTTTTTGGCATTTGGTGGATTTGATATGGATTTATCTTTTCCCTTTATTGTATTTGGTGGAGTGAAATTGTTTATACGGATTGTGTTTAAATTTTCCTCCCCTCTGTCACTCCCGCGAAAGCGGAAGTCTAGCTACAACCTGAATTTTCAGGTAGGATCAATATAAGTTTGAGCATTAGAAGAGGAAATTGATTTTTAAAAAGTTTGATGTTATATGAAGTTAGGTTAAAGGGAAAAATGAAAAGAATAGGGGCATTACAATTAAAGGCTAAAAAGAGGTTATATGTCTAAAAATCACAGTATTTCTTTTAAAATCTATCTCACTGTCCTTGTCATTCTTTTGATCTTGACTGTGATCACAGTGGGAGTGGCTCAAGTGGATTTTGGAATGTTCAATGCTTTTTTTGCAATGCTGATTGCCACTGTGAAAGCAGGCTTGGTTTTAATGTATTTTATGCATCTCAAATATGATGAAAAACTCTATTGGCTGATTTTTGGTTCTGCTGTCTTTTTTGTCGTTTTGCTGTATTTTTTCTCGGAGCTAGATATTGTCACTCGCGTGATACAAAATAGTGTTTTATAGATAAAGAGGTAGTCCCTGGCATGCATTTTAGCCGGTAAATTTATTAGAGTTTAGAGTTTAGAGTTTAGAGTTTATTGGTAATTGTAACTTTCTATTTCAAGTTTTTCAAAAAAGAGTTAAAAATGAGTTCGGATTTGACCACAATGCGTCCATAGGACGCTTTGTGGCAAAACGCATGTCTGAAATTTTTAACTCTTTTTTGAAAAACTTGAAATAGAAAGTTGTCTTACAGTAAGTGATTATGTTAGAGAGTTATTTAATGATAAAAACAGTTTTTAAAGATTATTATAAGCTCAGTAAAGCGGGCATTGTTGTCTTTGCTCTCTTAACAGCCAGTTTTTCCTATATTTTAGCGCTCCCTCGCTTTTCTTATTTTTCTTTTGAAACATTGGCTTTTTTTTGTTTGGCTTTTTATTTTGTTTCCAGCGGCAGTTTTATTCTCAATCAAGCGCAAGAGTGGCGATGGGATCGAAAAATGAATCGCACAAAAAGACGCCCCATTCCTCAAGGCAGAATATCTCCTCTGCAAGCTTATTTTTTAGCGGGTTTATTTTTATTTTTTGGTCTGAGTTTATTATTTTTAATTAAAGCTTTAACAGCTATTTTAGCTTTTATAACTGTTGTCTTGTATAATTTTTTCTACACCTTATGGTGGAAAAGACATTTGAAATATGGAGCTGTTTTGGGGGCCATTCCTGGAGCTATGCCGGCTGTGATTGGCTGTTCTTTAGCGGATGGCGATCTCTTTCAAACAGAAACTATTTATTTGTTTTTGCTTTTGTTTTTTTGGCAAATGCCTCATTTTTGGAGCTTGGCCATTCAATATAGAGCGGATTATAAGCAGGCTGGTTTCCCTATTTTGCCTGTTTCCGCGGGAAATGAAAAAACACTTCATCAGATTGGTTTTTATACTTTAGCTTATTTGGGTTTGTCGCTGATTTCTCCTTTGTTTTTAACTGCTGGTTTTATGTATCTTTTTCTTTTAATACCCTTTGCCTTTGTCCTATTGTATCAATTTTATCAATATTTTTATAAACCCCAGCGCCATTGGCTGAAATTTTTTGTATGGGTGAATATGAGTATTCTGGTTTATTTTTTTGTTCCTGTTTTAGACAAATGGATTTTTCACTCTGTGATTCAATGGCAAAGCTCTATGGCTGGTTTTTGATATAGGAAAGGGCTAGGTTGGGTTGAGAAGGTTATACACTGTTTTTCTTTGATTTTTCTATTCAAAAGTCTGAGGTTGCTTGAATGAATAAACTGATTCAGAAATTGTGGGGGGGGGGGGGGGGGGGGGGGGGGGGGGGGGGGGGGGGGGGGGGGG
>JAPPIY010000171.1 GCA_026914095.1 Oligoflexia bacterium | reverse complement strand
TCCCGGGAAAGCAGTCATTCCCTCCTATTCAGTCCCTCCCTCGTAAGCAGTCCCTCCCGCGTAAGCAGTCCTTCCCGCGTAAGCAGTCCCTCCCGCGAAAGCAGTCCTTCCCGTGAAGGCAGTCATTCCCGCAAAGGCAGTCATTCCCGCGTAAGCGGGAATCTCCCCTCTCAAACCCTCCTGTCTTCCATGCTCAACAGCCGTCCTTTTAAGACCCTTTGATCTCAACTTAGACTCAGCAGATACAAGCTTTTCTTTGACTGCCGGGCGATTGCTTTCAGCCGAAAGCCAAACAGAAAAACAAAAAAGGAAATATAAAAACGCCTTTCCCATAAAAATAGATAAAAACGAAAGTTTAGCAAAACCATAAAAATTGATTTAGAAGAGAGCTTCATAAAAGACTCTTCGGAGTTTAAAACTGGATTCCTAAGGAAAAAACCATTTATTTATAAGGCTTTCAGCGCTATTGTCTCAATATGAGACGCTTTTTTTGCGCAATGAATTAGGCCGCTATGAGAAATTATATAACCAGCGATGAAAAGTTTGTTTCATTGTTGAGAAATGGTTTTTCTTCAAATAGCCGAACTGTAAATCTTTATTTTTTAGAAAATTATGGAAATTATAAAATTTGGTTTGAATTTTGAGCTTTTTTACGGAATTTAGCTGATTTATTAGCCATTTCTTGACCATTTATGTAAAAAAGCTATTTTAAGAGTAAGTTTTTTCATTTTTAGGGTAAAATGACTTGTAAAAATTTTAAAAATGAGTATTAAAAGACGATACCATTAAGGATTTTTTATGAAAGTTAGAGCTTCTGTTAAAAAAATTTGTAAGGATTGTCGGGTGATTCAACGAAAATCCTCTCTTCGTGTGATATGTAAAAACCCAAAACATAAGCAAAGACAAGGGTAATAATGGCTTAAAAAGGGGGAAGTGATATGGCTCGTATAGCTGGTGTGGATTTGCCAAAAAACAAGAGATTGTTGGTTGCTTTAACAAAAATTTATGGGGTGGGTTTAAAAACTTCTCAGGAGATTTGCAGGCAGGCTGGCTTTAAGGAGTCCCTTAGAGTTCATCAGCTGAGTGATGATGATGTCGTCAGCCTTCGCTCTGTTATTGAAAAAAGTTATAAAGTAGAGGGGGATAAAAGGCGGGAAAAAGCTATGTCTGTCAAGCGTTTGATGGATTTGTCTTGTTATCGGGGGGTTCGTCATAGAAGAGGGCTTCCAGTGAGAGGGCAAAGCACTCGTCAGAACGCCAGGACAAGAAAAGGGCCAAGGAAAACAGTGGCTAATAAAAAGAAAGCTATCTAAATGGGCGCTATGTGTTTGACTTTCCATAAAGACTTTAAAGCTAAGAAAACAAAAGAGTTTCTAGCAAAAAATAGGATTAAAATACAAAGTAGAAAAACAGGGTAAAACAAGGAAAATAGAAAGTTAAGTGTATAATTCAAAAAAACTTGTTTAATTTTTAAAACTGATTTATAAGAGGATTTCTTTAGAAGGGAAAAATGGCGGAAGAGGCTAAAAAGAAAAAAAAGCTTAAAAAGAAAGTGAAAAAAAATATTCCAACGGGGCATTGCTATATTAACTCTGGATTTGGGAATACTATGGTTTCATTTACAGATCCTGCTGGAAATGCGATTTGCTGGTCTTCCGCAGGTCTGTTAGGCTTTAAAGGGAGTCGCAAGGGAACTCCTTTTGTCGCTCAGTCTGTTGCTGAAAACGCCGCTAAAAAAGCAATGGATCATGGAGTAAAAAGTGTGGAAGTGTATATTAAGGGGCCTGGAGCGGGCAGAGAAATGGCTGTGAGAGCTTTAGCTCACACAGGGCTAAAAGTAACTTTGTTAAAAGATGTAACCCCTCTTCCTCATAATGGCTGTCGCCCGCCAAAAAAGAGAAGAGTTTAACAATTAAAAAAGAGGAGTGAAAATGACACAAATTGAGTTGCCAAAACACTATTATAGATATTGGAAAGACCTGATTCGTCCAAAAGGTTTTGAGATAGATAAAGACAGTTTAAGTCCTGTTTATGGGAAATTTTACATTCGGCCTTTAGAAAGAGGTTTTGGTTTGACTCTTGGAAACTCTATTCGCCGAGTGTTGTTAAGCTCTATGATGGGTTCTGCAATCAGCGCGATTAAGTTTAAAGGGGTTTTGCATGAGTTTTCAACTATTGAAGGGGTTTTAGAAGATGTTACAGATATTATTTTAAATTTAAAATCGGTTCGCTTTCGTCAAGAGGATGAAAAAGATAAACATATCAGGGTTTCAAAAAAAGAGCCGGGTAAAGTAACAGCAGGGGATATACAACTTTGCGCGGGGATTGAGGTTCTTAATCCTTCAGCTCATATAGCGACTTTAAGTCATGAAGGGGAGTTGGAAATTGAAATTATTGTTTCTTTTGATAGAGGTTATGTTCAATCAAAAAACAGACCTAAAAATCTTCCGGTAGGCTTTATTCCTATTGACTCGGTTCACAGCCCGGTTCGCCGTGTTAATTATACCGTCAATAGCGCAAGTGTTGGTCAAAGAACGGACTATGATTCTCTAGTTCTGGAGGTTTGGACGGATGCTTCTTTGAAACCAGAAGAGGCCGTTCCTTTAGGCTATAAAATTTTAAAAGAGCAGTTACAGGTTTTTATGAATTTTGATGAAAATATAGAGCCAGTTCCTAAGGCTAAGGTGGAAAAAAGCAGTTTTATCAATGACAATTTGTTTCGCCCGGCGGATGATTTGGAGCTTTCTGTTCGTAGCGCCAACTGTTTGAAAAACGCTAGAATCAGGTATATTGGAGATTTAGTGACTAAAACAGAGCAAGAGATGTTGAGGACAAAAAATTTTGGCCGTAAATCTCTCAATGAGATAAAAGAAATTTTAAAGACTATGGGTTTAGGTTTGGGTATGGAAATTGAAGGATGGCCTCCAAAGTCTCTTTACCAAAAAGAGCTTCAAAAGAATATTCAACAACAAGCTTCGGTTCAGCCTCAAATAGAAGAAAGAGCGGAGGAAGAGCAGACATCTTCTCAAGGTTTAGATACAGCAGAAAAGGCGGAAGAGCAGACATCTTCTCAAGGTTTAGATACAGCAGAAAAGGTGGAAGAGCAGACATCTTCTCAAGGTTTGGATACAGAAAAAGAAGTTCAAGAGTTTTCTAATACAGACAGTGAAGAAAGGAATGTCAGTCCTTCTGAACCCAGTCAGAATCAGGCGAAAGAGGACGGTTCAGATAATAAAGAAGAGCTATGAAACACCGAAAGATAAAAACCAGCAGTTTTGGACTCAAATATGGGCCTCGCAAAGCTCTAGTGAAAGGGCTTGTTAATAGTTTAGTGGAAAAGGAGCGCATTAAGACGACCTTGCCTAGGGCTAAAAACATCAGGCCTCTTGTGGAAAAAGCAATTACATTGGGCCGAAAAAACTCCTTGCATGTCCGCCGATTGCTTTTGTCTAAGTATTCCAATAAAAAGACAGCCAGTAAAATTATAGATGACCTGTCTAAAAGATTTAAAGATCGGCCGGGAGGATATACCAGAATTGTTAAGCTGGGTTTTCGTAAAGGAGATCAAGCTCAAAAGGCTTTAATAGAATTTGTGGATTATCAATTTGCTCCTAAACCAACAAAAGAGGAAAAAGAAAAATATAAAGCTAGTAAAGAGTTTCAAAAAATTCGCCGCTTGGAGATTAAGAAGAAAAAAGAAAGAAAAAAGACTCTTCAACAAATTCAATTGCAATCCCGCCGAAAAAATCGTTAAGGCTTATATAGTGATCCTGTTTGAAATTTCAGTTCTGCGTGTCCTTCAAAGACTTATAAAGGAAAGGCTTAAAATCTCAAATAGGCTTTTTGCCACAAGGCAACTTCCAGTCGCATTGTGGTTAAAGCCTGTCCTTGTGAAAACGGGGGCCGAACCCGTTTTAAGCCTTTCCTTTATAAGTCTTTGAAAAAAGAGTCTGAGAGGTTTAAAACCGGAAAATTCAAACAAAATCAGTATAGCTTTTTATGAAATCTAAAAAAAATCTTTTTTTCTTTATTTTGTTTCTGTTTGTATTTTCCTCTTTTTTATTTATTTTTAAAAAAGATTTTTTAAATATCTTTAATACTTCTAAAAGCTCTTTTGCAGAAAATATCAAAAGCTCTTGCCGGACTGTTCCTCAAAAGTCTGCTTTAAAATCTAATTGGAATAGAATGCAAAAACTCAATCGGTTAATGGATACAGCCATAGATTGGGTTTTTACAGACCTCAATGGAGAAGTGATTGATTTGTATTGTTTAAGAGGGAAAAAAAAAGTAGTTCTTAATTTTTGGGCCACTTGGTGCCCTCCTTGTATTAAAGAGCTGGTGTCTTTAGCTCAATTGGCCAAAGATAATAAAGAGGAAGTTTTTGTTGTGGCGATTAGCTCAGAGGATAAAAACACAGTTCAAGGTTTTTTAACTCGCTCTTTTTCTGATTTAGATCCTGCGCTTGCAGTCGCTGTTGTGAGTGATTTAGAAAGGTTAAAATATTTTCCAAAAGACAGTCTTCCCGCCACTTATATTTTTAATACAAAAGGTTTTTTAAAAATGAAAGAGTTGGGGGATAGAGATTGGTCTGATAGGACTATCGTTCAATCCATTTTGAGTTTAGACTAAAGCTTATCCCATAATCAGGGCTTTTGCTTATGAGGCAGTTGATACATATATAGTAAATCAGCTTCGGTTTTCAAGTCAAACTGTCTAGCATTGACACTTGAAAACCTAAGCGGTTTTACTATATAAAAGCGAATTTAGAACAGGTTAGAAAAGCGGGTAATATTTAGGAGAATCTGTCTCAATATATTTACTCCCCCAACTATAAGCTATATTTTGTGTTTTGATCCAGCCAAACACACATAATCCGCTGTATTGTCCGTTTCTCTGGAGTGAGCCTGAACTTGTATAAGGCACTAAAGTATAAGACACTCCGTTTATTGTTGTTTCTATTTGTTGTTTTTTTAAGTTTTTACAAAGGGTTGCGCCAATAGCATTTGCTATGTAACTTGTGTTTGTAAGTTTTGCCAATGTGCTAGGGGAAAAATTGACATGCAGTTTGTGCTTAGAAGCTTGGGAAAGCAGTATAGTAAATCCTTTTGGAAGTGGAAATCTGTCTGTTGGGTCTTGTCCTCTCATAGAGTTAGTATTTCCAGAATCAGCAAAAGAAAAAGCTGAACTCAATAAAAAAATTGTTGTCATTAAAAAAACCTTCATTTTATCCTCCTTTAGTCTTTTTAGTTTAACTAATAATAGTTCGGTCTTTTTCTTCTTCTTCTTCTTCTTCTTCTTCTTCTTCTTCTTGAATTTTTTTTGAAAATCCATGAAATTCCCCCCTAAAAATCAAGCTTTTTTCTTAAAATTGATAGTCTGTTTGGGCTTGTTGAGTGATTCTTTCAATAAGCTCCACAAAAGGGATTCCGTCATATTTTGCGGACTTGGGCAGGAGAGACTGTTCTGTTAAGCCCGGCAAAGTATTCACCTCCAACAGCCAGGGAGTCTGTTTTTTTTCTACTAAAAAATCAGCTCTGGCATAAGAGCGGACATTGGCTATTTGAAATATTTTTTGAGCTAAAGATTTTATTTTCTCTGCCACAAAAGGATCTAACTTGGGTGGGGTGTAGTAAAGGGATTCGCCTTTTGTATATTTTCTTTTGTAGTCATAAAATTTCCCTTTCGGTTTTATCTCTACTGGCGTTAAAATTTTTCCATTTAAAAAAGAGACAGCAATTTCTTTTGTTTCTTTAATATACTCTTCTATAAAAACGGTCGTTCCAATTTGTTTTGCTTTTTTTATAGCAGGCAGTAGTTCTGTTTGTTTTTTAATAATATAAGTTCCTAAAGAAGAGCCTCCATGAGAGGATTTAACAACCGCCGGATAAAAGATTTTTTTTGCTTTCCAGTTGTTATCAATAATTTCAAAATCTGGTAAAGGAATTTTGTATTTTTGAAGTAACTTTTTTAAAGCAATTTTATCCATACACAAACTGCTGGCTAAAACCCCACTTCCTGTGTAGGGAATTTTTAAAAATTCACAGATAGATTGAACCAGTCCATCTTCTCCATAAAGGCCATGAACGGCTAAAAAAGCCAAATCCGGTTTTTCTGAATATAAAGATTGAAACAAACTCTGATCCGCTGTGACATTAAAGTATTTATAGCCTAGCTTATCAAAAGCCTTAGCAACCGCTTTTGCGCTCATCAAGCTGATTTCTCTTTCTGGCCCCAAGCCGCCTTGAATGAGAGCAATTTTTATATTTTTTTGTTTATAAGTTTTTGCCATATAAAAATCAGTTTATGCATATCTCTTAAAAAAGTCCAGCCTGTTTTAAATAAGTTGGGAATTGTAATTTATGTTGCTCTGATTTGAATTTTTCACCTCATTTGCTCAAATGTATAATTTTTTGAAAAGTTTTTATTTTTAAATAGACGGCATGATTGGGCTTAGTCAATATAACATCTAAAAGGTTTGTTATTTTAAAGGCTGTTTGGCTTTGCCTTTTTTAGACAAGAATCCAAAAAAGTCTTGACTTTTTTGGATTCTTGTCTAAAAATAGCTTTATGAAAAACAAGCCGTTTCATAGATTAAATGAGGCTCCTGTTTTAAAAGACCTCAAAAGAAAAATCGCGATTTTAACAGGCCCTAGGCAAGTGGGAAAAACCTGGCTTGCAAAAAAAATCATGACACATTATAAAAATCCTCTCTATTTAAACTATGACTCCTTTAAAGATAAAAAAATTATTCATGAGCAATCCTGGTTTGAATCTTCAGATCTGATTGTTTTTGATGAGATTCATAAAATGGATCAATGGAAGAATTACATCAAAGGAATTTTTGACACTCGGCCGGCTCATAGAAATATCCTTGTAACAGGAAGCGCCCGACTCTATAAAACAAATCAATCAGGAGATTCTCTGGCGGGCCGTTGTTTCTCTCACACTTTATTGCCTTTTTCTATTTTTGAATTAAGTCAGTTGAATAAACCCGTTAGCTTTAGCAAACTTTTTAACAGAGGAGGATTTCCAGAGCCGCTGATTATTTCTAAAAATGAAAATGAGACAGAAAGATGGAGAGAGCAGTATATATTTTCTCTAATCAGAGAGGATGTTCCTGATTTTAAAAATATCCAACATTATCAAAAAATGAAAACACTTTTATATCTGCTTAGAGAAAGTGTTGGCTCACCCCTTTCTATTCATTCTCTCTGTCAGTCTCTACAGCTGGATCATAAAACTGTCTCAAAATACATCGCCATTTTAGAGGATCTGTTTATTGTTTTTCAGGTGCCGGCTTTTTCAAAACATATTAGCCGCTCCCTGTCTAAAGCTAGAAAAATTTATTTCTATGATTTCGCCTTTGTGGAATCTTCCAAGAGAGGCCAGCGGCTGGAAAATCTTGTGGCTTTGCATCTTCTAAAATATTGCGCTTACATGTATGAAACAAAACCTTCTACAGCTCCCTCTCTTTATTATTTAAGAACAAAAGATCAAAAGGAAGTGGATTTTCTATTGACAAAAAAAGGCTATCCGCTAGTTATGATTGAGGTGAAAACAAAAGAGACGGCTTTTAGCAAAAGTCTAATTTACTTTCATGACAAATATGGCATTTCAGGAAAACAAATTGGATTGAATGTAAAAAGGTCACAGCAAATCAAGGGAAAAACAGTCACTTCTGAAGATCTGAAGAGTTTTCTATTGAGTTTGAATGCCTGATGAGCATAGAAAACATAAAGTCAGAACCTGAAATTTTCAAACAGGATCAGTATAAACAGCTTAATGGTTAGCTCAACAAAAAACCGGAAAATTCAAGCGCCTATAATTGAGATATTCGGTAATGCGCTTCATATCTTGTTTGAACACGCTCTTCCGCTGGAACATCTTTATCGTTGGTTCTATAAAAAATCAGTATATCTCCATCCAAAGCAAATGTATAACTTCCCGGAACAGCCCATTCAATTTCGTCATTCTCATTTTTCTTGTTCCATTTTAAGTCAATTTTTAAGGCATTTGCTGAATAGGAAATAATTGCAATTTCTTCCAAAGTATAAGGTTTAAATTCAAATGTTGCATCCGGTTTATCATAAACTTGTGCACTTTTTTGTGTTGTTGGTTCTGTTTTTGAAAAGGGGTAAGTCTTAACCTTGGACTGTGTGCGCAATTGTAAAGTTAATTTTCCCTGGTCCGGTTCGGTCATTTCTATAGTGATACTTTTTGGAAAAGGGCCAAGTCCGATTTCAGGATCGTCGTGCAAAGTTACTTTCATAAACTCCCAGACTCCAAACAAACCACCCATTTGACACCGTGTGGGGTCTATTTTACAGGGATTGAATTGGGCCAGGACTGAAAAACCCCCAACGCATAGACTTATCAAACCAATTATTTTAAGTAGTTTTTTCATTTTATCTATACCTCCTTTTATGCCGGTGATGCTATCTGTAAAGGGTAGTATTTGTCAACGAGAACTTTAATAATAGTTTAATTTTTTTGTGAAGCGTGTAAATTTTAAATGTAGAAAGCGTTTTAATGTGTAAATTTTTACAGTTCTCTGTTGAGAGAAGGGAGTATAATTCCTTTTCAGTAAAGTTATACCGGTCTGGTTTGAGTTTTTCCGGTTTTCTATTGAGTAAAAGAATGTCCCCTTCATTAGAGTGGAGGGTCTCCTTGAGTGGATTCGGAAGTTTCCCAAGGACACCCCAAGTAATGGACTTCTGTTTCTAAAGTGACAGAAAATTTTTCAAAGACTTTTTGTGTAATAATTTGAATCAACTTATGAA
>JAPPIY010000190.1 GCA_026914095.1 Oligoflexia bacterium | reverse complement strand
GTTTTCGTTGAGTCAGATAGAAAAATCCTCCAAGATTTTTTCTCTATCAAATGAGCTCCCAGCTCATTTGATAAATCGCTTGCTCAATTCGTATCCCTTTGAAAGTTCGTTATCTAACAAAATGGCGGAGAGGGAGGGATTCGAACCCTCGAGACGGTTCCCCGCCTACACGCTTTCCAAGCGCGCGCCTTCAGCCACTCGGCCACCTCTCCTGTAATATTTTTATAAAAATGGAGCGGGTGATGCTTTTCCCGCCAACCACTTAAAAATACAAAACTTCTATGTAGTTCCATGTAGCACTTTACTTCATTTTTTTTATATAAGTTTGAATTTTCTGACAAACAACAATTTAATTTATTTTAAATTTCCTTGCTTTTTTTAATTTTACACTATTATAGTTTTCCTTATTCTCAAGTTCGAATTGCCAAATAGAGTATGCATCTTCCTCTTTTTGGAAAAATAAATTTATAATCTGCTTATTTGTTTCTTGTTTCCATTTCATAAAAGGATAATACATCTGTCTAATAATCACATTATCCGTTTTTATATTTTTTGCTTCTATTAAAACAACCTTATCTTCACCTTCATAACCAGCATCCACTTCTGTTTGAACTCCTGTAACCTGAATTTTTTGTTTGTTGACAAAGAACTCAAATGGCTTTTCTGTATATTTTCTCCCACGAATTGTTAAAACAAGACTGTCATCATTAACAAAGGTTTTTATCAAGCTGGAGGCATAAGCATAATCAAGATGTTGCATTTCAGATTGACCAACCTTTGAAGTATCTAAATCAAAACTTAGTTTTGATTTGTATAAAATGACTTCTTTATTGATGTTTGGAACATCAACATATCCTTCACCTTTTACAATACAATAAAGGCCGTTTCTAATAGGTAATAAAAACAATCCTTTTTCTTTAAAAATATCTGGACGATCTTCTCTCTTAGTTTGTGTGCATAATATACGAACTTCTTTTTCACCAGTTTTCTTAAAATTTTGACAGGCTGTCTTAATCTGGTTTGCAGAAATGTAGAAAGGCCCTTTTTCAAAGGCATATTGATGGATATTATAATCATCAAATATCTTTTGCCATGATTTACTGCTTGCCTGTGCCATTTATTTTTTTAAGGTGACAAGTCAGGTTGGATTGTATGTTTTGATTCTTGAAGTCTTTTAATGGATAAGTTTAAAAATTGGCGATTGTTGTCAATGCCAATAAAAGATCTAACTAAACGATAAGCAGCAATTCCTGTACTGGAACTTCCAGTAAAAGGATCTAAAACTAAATCTCCTTCTTTTGTGCTAGCTTGAAGAATTCGGCTTAAAAGCTCCAGAGGTTTTTGTGTAGGGTGTTTGCCTGCTGTTTTTTCAGAAGTAGGAGCAGTATTAATTGCCCAAACGGATCGCATTTGCTTTTCTGGTTTTTTAATAAAGTCCTTTCCCCAAAAACCAAATTTCATACCCTTATAGTTGAAGGTGTATTTTGCTTTTGGTTCTTTACAGGCCCAAATCAAAGTCTCATGGCTAGCTGCAAAACATCTGCAACCTATATTTGGTGGAGCATTAGGTTTATACCAAGAAATATCATTTAAAACTCTATAGCCCGTCACTTGTAAAGCAAAGCCACATTGATAAATGGAGTGATAGGTCCCACTGATCCAGATGGTCCCCTCTGGTTTGAGAACCCGGTGACACGCTTTTATCCAACCCAAGTGAAAAGCAAAATCCTCCTCAACTCCAGAGCTTTTATCCCAATCTCCTTTATGAACGTCCACCTGCCGACCTGAGTGAACAGAAAAACCACCATTAGATAAATTATAAGGCGGATCTGCAAAAATCATATCCACGGAATTTTCTGGAAGAGATTTTAATATATCCAGACAATTACCATGATAGAGAAAAAAACAGTCTTCCTTATAATAGGGTTCAAACATATTTTTAAATTAGCAGGCTCTTTTATATAAGACAAGTCTCTTTGTTTTTTTGTTTTTCACCCACTAAAGAAGCCTCTGAACCATAAAAATCCATGTAGCCAAAAATGAAATATTGGGAAATAAACTGAAATAAGCCTAGAGATTTGCGGCTTGCCTGATTTGTTAGGAAATATAGGGAGTTGAAATACCCTGACATTTCCTGAAATGTTAATGACATGAAACTTAAAAATCAGTGTTGTTCAAGTGGAGCGGGTGATGGGATTCGAACCCACGACCTTAACCTTGGCAAGGTTACATTCTAGCCAGCTGAACTACACCCGCTTGACACTTTACTCATAATATAAAAACTTGAAAAAATCTACAAAATCTTTAAGGTTTTTCGCTTATTTATTTTCTGAAAAACTGCCTCTTGAATGGGCATAGTTAAAAATAACACTTTTTATGTTGGTGAGGACAGCTCCGCTTCTTTTACAATTGCTTTGAGAAGGCTGGCAGTCTTTTTTATAGAAAATTTGTGTGGCTGTTTTATAGTCTATAGGTTTGTCTTCCATTTCTACAATCCTCTCGGTTTTGAAATAATCTTCTGTTACTTCGTCCCTGTCATTGCTTTCTGTCATTTCTTCTCTATTTTGTCTATGTTCAATAGCTGGGGGGTTGTCTGTTGCCTGAGCCGGAGGATGACTCAACTCTTGTATTTGATTTCTCTCTTGATCAGATAAAGTGGCTTGGTCTAGAATATTATTGCTTTCAGGGTTGGACTGCGACTGTGGCGCTTGTTGTTGAATTTCTTGATTGTTATTTGGAGAAGGAGGCAGACCGGCCACATTAGGAGCCGGGGGAAAATTTGGAGGGGCTTGAATAGAGCCTATTTGTCGTTTTTGGACTTGTTCGTAATTATTTACAGTGTCTTTCACTTGGTTTAAGACTTTTTGGGGATTTCCTTGAGCTGTTCCTTGAAGAGTGTTTGCTATTCCCACAGCTGTTTCTGTCTCCAACAGAGTATTGGCCCAAAGACCTTGAGACAAAATAAAAAGAAATAACACCTTCATATAAGGTTTATCGGCTAATCAGCCTTTTTTCTTTAGATTTGAGACAACTTAGCAGGTATATAATCTCAAAAAATCTCAAAAAAAGCTGATTTTAAGGGAAGTATTGCGCAGTGATCGGCTCAATTGTGTCTGTGATCCCCCACAAGCCTTTATTTACAATGGTTTCAAAGAAGGTTGAACCCGCCACACGGCTCAGCTTTTCAGGCTGGGCGCCCTGTCTTTAGAACCTGCTCTATTCAGCGGCGCAGGAACTTCAAATCTGAGGTTTCCTTTGGAGAAAAAGAGTGTCTTTCGGTGTTTAAAACTAAAGATAAAAATTTGTGGGGTTTATACTCTTATACTTTCCATAAAATAGCTAGAATATAGAAGGAGTATGGAGCAATTGAAGAGAACTGTAAGCTTTTCTTTTCTGTCTCATCACCTCTTGAGCCCCTTATATTTAAAGGCTATTTATAGGCCTTAGGAGATTCAAGCGTATAATGTCTAAATTTTTTAAGAAGATATTATTTTAAAAAGCTGGAATGGTATTTTTTACGAACTGATACTTGAAAAATTGTTTTTTCAGGGAGAAGGACACCGGAAAGTTTTTTTCCATAAACACAAGCGCTGTCTAAACCGATGGTGTTGGCTCTTATTTTTAAACCTTGCTTGGCCCAATGTCCATAAACCACTAACTTTTTATTTTTATAAAATTGATACCAAGGTGGATTTTTTTCGTTTTTTATATCTTTTCCTTGTCCATCCCAAGTGCGAATGTTCATTAAAAGTTGGGGATTTGAATCTTGTGGCTTTTCTTTAGGAACCAGTCCCGCATGCACAACTAAAAAATCTTTCTCTTCAATGTAAAAAGGAAGATCTGACAGCCATTTTACCCATTGGTTTAATTCTTTTTTCATTTCTTCCTTTAGCTGTTTCAAAACAGGATAGGGCCATTTGTTTTTTTCAATACAGGAAAGAAAGGCTTGCTCATGGTTTCCTCTCACCATTTCAACTTGATTGTCTTTGACCCATTTTAACATTTTAAAAGAAAAAGGGCCTCTGTTTATAATATCCCCTACTAAAATCAAACGATGAGTTTTTGCTTTATAATTCACCTGCTCCAACAGCTCTAAAAATTCTTGGAAACAGCCATGGACATCTCCTACAATGAAAGTTTTTTTTTGTTTCATTGTCTTAAAGACTAATTTAAAAATGGGATAAAAATCAATAAATTCTATTTTTAAATTTACCTGGACATTGTGCCTGTTTTTTCAAAAAATTCAAGAAGAAGAACGGTGATATTCTAAATAGAAAGTGAAAAACTCATAAACAATAAAAGGAGGAGGATACTATGAAAAAAATAATGTTAATTTTGTTTTTTGTCACATCGTCAGTTTGGGCAGAAAGCGCTGGTTTTTGTTATGAATGTGTAAATCCGACATCGGAGCTTAGCACAGTTAAAAAGGAAATTCAGAAATTAGCTACTTCAAAAAAAGCGCTTGATAAATACATTGTAGAGCTAGAGAAAAAGGTTCATGCTTTAAAACAAGAGTTCGATAGATGCCATACCAGGATTAGTTCGATCGATGAAAAATACAATAGGCGAAAAAAACTCTAGGCTGGTTCGATTTGGGTTTTAAAATCTATCATTGATCTGTTGATATTCTGTAAAAAATTAGGCTCATGATAACTTAAGTTCCTTGTGATGGGAGTTCAATTGTTAAAATGACTAATAAAACAGTATTTTTGTTCCTGAATCTCAGAGGAGAAATTTAGGGAAAGTTATATTTCTGGGAGAAATATAATTAAAGCTATTTTCAGCGGATTTAACAGTCCAACAAATAGCCTTATTTTCAGGTATCAGCAGAAATTCTGTTATACAATTAATATTAAAAAACTGAAATACAAAATAAGAAATTTCCTTAAAATTATTTTTAGTATTGTCCGATAAGTTTAAAGATGAGCCGTAAAATTTTATTTTCTTTCCTGCTTTTTATTTGCTCCTGTCGTGGAAGCGCTCCTTATATTGTGTTTGATGACCTGCCGGAAGAAACAGCGGAAAAAAGCCTTTCCGATGAAGAAACCCAGGGGATTGAAAAAATACAGTGTAGACGGGAAGGGAAAGCCTGCTCAGAATACAAAAGCTGTCAAAGTTTTTGTGAGGATTTGTTTTTCACTCAAAAGGGGAAGGAAAACTGCTACAAATGGCCTCACTCTTTTTTTAAGGATTTTAAGAAATTTGTCTGGCAGTTAGAAACTTCTTCTTTTTCTAATTTAGATTTTCCAACAATGAAATGTTTTTTTAAGATGTCTGAAGATCATAGGATCCGCCTTTTTAAAAATTTCTCAGAAAAGCCAGCTGAAAAACTTTTAGCGCAAATTGCAGTTAATTATAAATTGGCTTTACCGTTGTTTCATTCAGATAAGAAGAATTTTGACATTTTAAAGGACTTGTTTGAAAAAATTGACAGACGAGCTCAAAGAGCCATGATGGCAGAGATTTTTTCTCGAAATCATTTTTTAATTTTAGCTCATAAACATAAAAATAAGCCGGCTTGGGATTGGATAGACAGTTTTATCCGCTATGATTGTAAAAAAACTTCCTCTTGCCGGCATCCCTTGGAATATTACTGTGAAATTTTAGAGGAGACTTACAGAGGGGATTTGGAAAGTTTTTTTGAAAATCGCTGGTTTGAAAGGGCTTACAAAGAGGACATTGAATTGTCAGCTTGTGATTCTTATGACTGTGAATATGGAAAGGTCAGTGATTTTAAAGAATTTTGTGAAAAAATTTAAAATAAGGACAGTTACAGTTCCCGAATGCGCTATTAATGTTGAAAACGAGACGCAAAAGATACATAAAGTTTTGATGTCCGCACACAGCCAGTATTATAAAATTCTTAGTGTAAAGCCCCCTCTCAAGAAATTGAGGATAGGGTTAAACAAGTAAGAACAGCAATAGATAATTTAAACTTTCATTTGAGAGAATTAGCATGTAGGTCAAAAAAGGATTGGTGTCTCGCTGGAGGTGGAACTTGGAAAGACCAAAAAAAACAGTGCTCTTTTAAAAGAGTGAGTGAATAAACTATTCAAACCCGGTCGGTGTAACCTTGATTATATAAGAGAGGAGAGGAGGTTTGTTGTCAAGCCGTCCTCTCCATGTTCTCTTAATGAATTTTATAACAGGATATGAAGACCGGCTCCCCAGCCAAAGTGATTGTCATAACTGCCAATCAGAGAAAAATTTTGACTCATCAAATATTTTAAACCTAGCTCCCATTCTTGAGAAAAATTTTTAAATTGAGAAATTTGAACCTCCCCCTCAGCAAAAAACTCAACATAACTAAAGAGCAAAAGATCATAATCCAAAGCCAATTCCAGCTCCCATTCCTGATTTATAAAAAAAGAAAAATCGAGAAAATAAGGCAGAAGATATTTAAAGCCAAGCTTTCCTAAAAACCTTAAATCTTCTTTTGTTTTTAACAAGCTTTTCTTTTTATTTTCAATTTCAAAACCAGCAGACCATCTAAAAAAATCACTGAAAAAATATTCATAAGAGCCTTCTATCAAAAGCTCTTTTCGCGGCTTATAATGGCTGTCAAGCCAAGAAAAAACTCCTTCTACATTCCATTTATTTTTCGTGTTAGAATGAGTCACTTCCATATTCAAACGATGAGTCATAATGTCCAACTCTGCCCATTGAAACCATTGCTGATCCGCCTTAAGGACTTGATCTTCAGAATAATTTTTTAAACGGCTGTCTCTCTCATTTCCATATTTAAAGACTCGCGACATGCCGCTTTTCATGTGATAAAGAACATGACAGTGAAAAAACCAATCCCCTTTTTCTTTAGGCTCAAACTCAATAGCCAGTTGAGACATAGGAGGCGCGTCCACTGTGTGTTTTAAAGGGGAGTAATCCCCATGGCTGTTTATCACTCTAAAAAAATGCCCATGCAGATGCATTGGATGATGCATCATTGTTGTATTGTTCAAAATTAGCCTTAAAACTTCTCCTTTATGAACTTTTATTTTATCCGCTGATGACAGGGCTTTGCCATTGATGCTCCAAACATATCTCCACATATTTCCGGTTAAATTCATTTCAATCTCCCTCACTGGAAGTTTTTTTGAAAAGTTTGTTTTTTCTTTAGACATGAGATGATCATAATGTTGAGCGACAGGAATTTTAAAAGGAGAGTTATTTTTATGACTGACTTGATTCTTGCTGTGTTTGTGACTGTGATTTTTAGGATCTGTTATAGTTTTTTTTCGGGAAGAGTTATTATGATTTTGTTTTTTATCATGGGTTAGGGTTGAAGACATAGGGGCATGGTGTTCATGAGTTTCCTTCATTTTCTTTACTTGGTTGTTGTTATGTTTTTGGCTGTGATGGTGTGTTTTGTGATGAGCGCTGTTGACAGATGAAGACATTGGAGAGGAGGTATGACGATGTTCTGCCATTTGCTTGATGTATTTTATAGGATTGGGTTTTTCTATAGAGGGAGCTTTTAAAAGCTCCCCTTGCCCTAAAATAGCCACAGCAAGCCCGGATCCGTCCTGAGCAGTCGCTTTAAATTCAATGGCTCTATCCGAGGGAATTTCTACTATAAAATCGTAAGTTTCCGCTATAGCATGAAGGATTTTATCCATTGGTCTGTCCCTAACAGGAACACCATCAGCTGAAATCAGCCGAGCTTTTTTTTCTCCTCCAAAAGTGAGCCAAAAATAAGTGCTGGCTGAAGCATTCACCACCCGAAGTCTGGTTTTGTTTTTCAGATGAGGATAAAAGGTTTTCTCTTTTCCATTGATCAAAAAAGCGGGATAATAAACATCTGAAATATCCATTCCCGGCATTCTCTGCTTCCACATTTTTAACTGAGGAAGTAAAGCTTTGTTTTTTATCAAATCAAGAAGGCTGAGAGCGGTTCCTTTTTTTATAGCATACCATTCGCTTCCTCTTCTTAAATTTCTCATAACTTCTGTCGCTTTTTCATCCGTCCAGTCAGATAAAACTAAAACAAGCTCTTCAGTTTTTTGATCAGGTTTTTCTTTTATAATAAAAGCTCCATATAAACCCTCTTGCTCTTGAAGGCCGGTGTGAGAGTGATACCAGTAAGTTCCAGGAAACTGGTCAATTAAAAATTCAAACTTGTGGGTTTTCCCCGGACGAATAGGGGGGCTTGTCAAATAAGGCACTCCATCTTCAAAATTAGGAAGTAAAATCCCATGCCAGTGAATAGAAGTCTCAACATTTAAGTTGTTTTGGACATAAATGACAGCTTTATCTCCTCTATTAAAAATTAAAGAGGGAGCGGGAAGAGAATCGTTTATCACAAGAGCTGTCTTATTTTTCCCTGTGATATTTATCTCTTTTTGACTCACTTGGAGGCGATAAACTTTCTCTTTATGTTTTAATGATTCCGTATTGCTTTCAGCCGAAGAGGCCGAGAGAGCTATTCCTGCTATGAAGAAATTTATTGAAAATAATAGAGATCGGATCATCAAAGTTTATCACCACCAAGTGAGTCAAAGTAAATGTAAAAACTGTTATTGACTTTGTCAACAGCTAAATTATAGAGAGATTTAGGGAATCATATACTTGACTCGCCAAATTTCAAGGCTTTGTGGCTTTTTCTCTGAAGAAAACCGCTTTAATCGCTTAAAACTTTTACCTTTATTTTTGAATAGTAAATTCCTTGAAACCCTTATATTTAAAGGCTTTTAGAGCTTTTTGGCTAGTCATGTATATAATTCCCGAGATTTAAGGCTAGTTAAGCTAGCTATGATAAGTATGGTTCATGACAACTTAAGCCCATTATGATAGGGGTTAAGTTGTTAAAATGACTA
>JAPPIY010000037.1 GCA_026914095.1 Oligoflexia bacterium | reverse complement strand
CAGAAATTCAAGTAGTCAATTTTGGCTACACTATATAGGGGGGCAGGAGGATTTTATTTTCTTGCACTCTGAAGACTATATAACAGCCCAAATTTTTACCCTTATTCATGAGTTAGCTCATTTGTTTATTAATGAATCTGGAGTGGTTGGGGAATTATTAAAAAATCATTCTAACAGAGTAGAAACATTCTGTAATCAAGTTGCTTCCAGATTTTTATTAACTGAAAATGAATTAAATTCTTGTTTTGATTTAAAATATAAAAATATCCCTTTAGAAATGCCTAAGGAAAAAATGATTAAAACTATCAATAAAATATCAAACAGATTTTTTATTAGTAAATTGTCCATTTTATTGAGATTAAAAGAACAACAAATTATAAAAGATGTTTTGTTCAACAATTTGTGGAATGAGTTTTATAAAGAAATGACAGAATGGATTAAACACAAAAAACAAACACAGGCCAATCAAGATGGTGGAAATTTTTATAATACAATGATTAGCCGAACAAATAGGAATTTTATAAAGATAGTCTATAGCGCTTATCAAACTAAGAATATTACAGGCTCTCAAGCCTCATCTCTCTTAAGTTTAAAAGTAGATAAATTCAAAACTTTAATGAAGCGCCTTAGGAAAAATGCTTAATGAAACAAACTTACTGCATAGACACTAGTTTTTTTATTTCTTGTTGGCAGGAATACTACAGAAAAACTTTTTTTAGTAAAGAAGATTTTTTTCAATTATTCATAAAAAAATTAACTGAATATAATTTTTATATTCATCAAGCAGTTTATAGTGAAATAGAAAAGAAAACAGATGAATTATCAAAATGGTTGAAAAATCATAGAGACTGTTTTCACAAAATAACTCAAGATCAAGAGTAAAAAATAGCAGATATTGGGAGTGAAATAATACAAAGATACAAAAAACTTTCAAAACCTGACGGTGCTGATCATTTTGTAATTGCTTCTGCTAAAGTATTAAATGCAAATGTTGTTTCAGATGAAAAAAAAGGTCAAATGCCAAAACAAAGAGAAAAAGCTAGAACTATCCCTTCTATATGCGAACTAGAGCAAGTAAAATGCATAAGTGTATTTGATTTTATTGAAACAATCAAAATAAAGTTCAATTAAATAAAAAAGCAAAACTTGTTTTATCTAAAATGACTATTATGATTGTTTTAAACAAAAAAATCCCTAGACTAAGCGTCAAATTTTTAAGAAAATCATCTCACAATGAAAAAACTTACAGAAAACGATATTGAAAATCTGGCTATTGAGCTGTTCAAAAAACAAGGCTTTCAGTATTTTTTTGGGCCGGAAATTGCTCCAGACGGAAAAGAGCCTTTTCGCGCAAGCTATGAAGAGGTTTTGTTAAGTAATAAACTGCGTGAAGCCATAAACCGCCTTAATTCTGACATTCCTGCTGAAGTGAGAGAAGAGGCTTTAAATCAAATAAAGCGCATTCACTCTGATCCATTGATTGCGGGGAATGAGAATTTTCATCATAAACTGATTGAAGGAGTGAATGTTATAGTCCGAAAAGACTCTGAAAGCCGCGGAGATTCTGTTCGTTTGATTGATTTTCAAAATCCAGAAAATAATGAATATTATGCTGTTAATCAATTTACTGTCATTGAAGAAAATCATAACCACCGGCCGGATATTGTTCTTTTTGTGAATGGCATCCCTTTAGTTGTGATTGAGCTTAAAAATCCAATAGACGAAAAAGCCACCATTCAATCAGCCTATAAACAGTTACAAACTTATAAAAAATACATCCCCTCTCTTTTTACTTACAACAGTTTTTTAATTCTTTCAGATGGATTGTCTGCTAAAGCCGGATCTCTTTCAGCAGGGTTGGATCGTTTTATGGCTTGGAAAAGCAAGGACGGCAAAAAAGAATCCCAGCGAAATATAAATCAGCTGGAAACCTTAATCAAAGGAATGCTCAATAAAAAATCCTTGCTGGATATTGCTCGAAATTTTATTGTTTTTGAAAAAACAAAAAAAGAGAATCCCAAAACAGGACTGATAAATGTTGAAACATTTAAAAAACTGGCTGGCTATCACCAATATTATGCGGCTAATAAGGCTCTGGATTCTGTTCTGCAAGCTAGCTCTGAATCTGGAAACCAAAAGGGAGGTGTTATCTGGCACACTCAAGGTTCAGGAAAATCTCTTACAATGGTGTTTTCCACAGGTAAAATTGTTCAAGCGCTCAACAACCCCACAATTGTTGTGATCACAGACCGCAATGATTTGGACAGCCAATTGTTTGATGCTTTTGCCGGCGCAAAATCTCTTCTTAGACAAGAGCCTATTCAAGCTAAAGACAGGGAGCATTTAAAAGAGCTGATTAAAGTGTCTTCTGGAGGAATTGTTTTTACCACTATACAAAAATTTTATCCTGAAAATGGAAATGTTTATGAACAGCTTTCTGATCGTAAAAATATTGTTGTCATTGTGGATGAGGCTCATCGCAGTCAATATGGCTTTAAAGCAAAAATCATGGATGAAAAAAATAATGAAGGGGCAGTAATCGGCCAGAAGACAGTCTATGGTTTTGCTAAATACATGAGAGACGCTTTGCCTCATTCCACTTATCTTGGTTTTACAGGAACGCCCATTGAAGAGACAGATAAAAACACACCTGCCGTTTTTGGAAACTATGTTGATATTTATGACATTGCTCAAGCTGTAGAGGATAAAGCGACAGCGCCAATCTCTTATGAAAGCCGTTTGGCTAAGGTGGAGCTGAGTCAAAAAGGAAAGCAGTTGATTAAGGATTTGGATCAAGGACTCCAGGAAGAGCTGTCTGAAACTCAAAAAAGCAAAGCTAAAATGACACAGCTTACAGCGATTATAGGGAGCGCAGACCGTATAAAACATATAGCGAAGGATATTGTCAGTCACTTTGAGCAAAGGCAGTCTGTTTTTAAAGGCAAAGGAATGATTGTTTGTATGTCACGGAGGATAGCTGTTAATCTTTATGATGAGATTATAAAGTTGCGTCCTCAGTGGCATGAGGAGGATTTGAATAAGGGAGCTATAAAAGTTGTTATGACCGCGGTTTCAAGCGATGGGCCGGAATTGTTTAAGCATCATACCAACAAAGATCAACGCCGTTTGTTAGCAGATAGAATGAAAGACCCAGAAGACTCATTGAGTTTGTCCCTTGTAGTGGATATGTGGCTGACAGGCTTTGATGTTCCCTGTTTGCATACTCTTTATATTGACAAGCCTATGCAGGGTCATAACCTCATGCAGGCGATTGCTCGTGTGAATCGTGTTTATAAAGATAAGCCAGGGGGCTTAGTCGTGGATTATTTAGGTATTGCCAGCGATTTAAAAAAAGCTTTGTCTTTTTATTCAAATAGCGGAGGCAAAGGGGATCCTGCTGTTCCACAAGAAAGAGCCGTCTTCTTAATGCTTGAAAAGCTGGAAGTTGTTTCTCAAATGTTTCATGGTTTTGATTATAAAAAATATTTTAAGGCGGACACAGCAGAAAAACTTTCCCTCATTCTTAGCGCTGAAGAGCATATTTTAAATTTGGAAAATGGCAAAAAGCGGTTTATTGATGAGGTGACGGCTTTGTCAAAAGCTTTTGCCCTCTCTGTTCCTCATGAAAAAACCATTGAAATTAAAGATGAAGTGGCTTTTTTTCAAGCAGTCAGAGCCAGACTCGTAAAATTTACAGGGACAGAGGGAGAAAAAACAGACGCAGAAATTGAGACAGTGATTCGTCAAGTTATAGATTCAGCTCTTGTTTCTCACAAAGTGATAGATATATTTTCAGCAGGAGGAATTAAGAAACCAGATATTTCTATCCTTTCCGATGAGTTTCTTTTGGAAGTTAAAAACATGAAACATAAAAACATAGCGATTGAAACACTGAAAAAATTGCTCAATGATGAAATTAGAGGAAGGATAAAAAGTAATATTATTCAGGGAAAAAGCCTTATGGACATGTTAGAAGAATCCATAAAAAAATACCATAACAAAGTTATAACAGCGGTAGAAGTCATTGAAGAGCTGATTGACCTTGCAAAACATGTTCAATCAGCCGATGAGGAGCCTAAAAAAATGAAATTATCCAAAGAAGAATATGCTTTTTACACAGCAGTCGCAAATAACGAAAGCGCTCGTGAGCTTATGGGTAAAGAACAACTTAGAGAATTGGCCTTTGTTTTAACAGACAAAGTGAAAAAAAATGCGTCTATAGATTGGCAGATTAAAGAAAGTGTTAGAGCGAAAATCAAAGTCATGGTCAAACGAACCTTGCGGGAATACGGCTACCCGCCAGATATGGAAAAACTGGCTGTTGAAAATGTTTTAAAACAAGCGGAATATATCGCAGATGAAATCAGTCAAAATTGATCTTTGACAAACTGCCCAATCTTGTGAAAATGGGAATCCAGATAAAACAGCCCAAAGTTGATATAAAATAAGCTTCAAAGTTTAGACTTGATTGGGCTAAGGTTGGTATAGTGTGTTATAATTGCTAGACATCTGGACATTAGTAAAAGTTTTTGAGTAGAATAAAGCAAACAATCGTAAAAATTAAAGGCACTAAACTTGGATAGAATAACTTAGCAGAATGGTTGTTTTTAGTTGAATTTTACATCATGATTGATAATAAAAGAAGCAAAGGCCGGTATTTTACTAAAGGCAATCCTTTTAATTTAAGGCCTTTTCAAAGCTGGCTTGATAAGACCAATTTATCTCGTAAAATTTTGTTAGAGCCTTTTGCAGGGGCTAATGACATTATTAAAACACTTCATTCAATGAGCTTGTGCAACAAGTTTTCTTCTTATGATATTTCTCCTTCAGATAAGTTTGTCAAAAAACGAAACAGCATAAAAAATTTTCCAACAGGTTATAAAATTTGTATCACAAACCCTCCTTGGCTGGCTCGCAACTCTGCCACTCGCAGAGGCCTGCCCTATCCAACAACAACTTATGATGATTTATATAAACACTGTTTATCTTTATGTTTAAAACACTGTGAATATGTTGGAGTTCTCATTCCTGCCAGTTATTTACAAACAGGTTTGTTTAGAGACAGGCTTTCTAAGTATATCTTGCTTCATGAAAATTTATTTATGGATACAGAAAATCCAACCTGCCTCGCTCTTTTTAACACCAAAAAAAGCAAGAGAATTGATCTATATTATGATGATGACCACTTAGGAACTTTAAGTGAGTTAAAGAAAGCTTTGCCAAGAGTTTGTGATGATAAAGAAGTGAGGTTTAATGATCCAAAGGGCAGTCTGGGTTTTATTTCTTTTGATAATACAGAAAAACCTACAATAAGATTTTGTGAAGTAGACGAAATAAAAGATTATCAAATTAAAGTGTCATCAAGATTTATTACCCGAATTAGTGGGAAATTTGATAATGTTTCAAAAATGATAAAGAAGTTAAACAATCAAATCAATAGTTTTAGAAATAATACACAAGATATTTTTTTAACCCCCTTTAAAGGTATGCGTAAAGATGGCTTTTATCGCAGACGAATGGAGTTTTCATTAGCAAGAGATTTTATCAATGCTGTATAATTATGAAAAAGAATATAAAGAGGCTTATAAGAAAAATATTTGTCTTGCGGAGCAACATCTAGAAGCAGGAAAGCTTGATGATAAGATAAACAAATTTTGCGCCTTTCATGGTTTTAATAAAGATTTAGTTATTTCTGAAATTAAGAGAAGTGATATTGTTAAAGCTAAGTTTGCTATAGATCCAAAGAAACAAAACTTTTATGAAAAAAAGGCGAGTGAATGGATACAATCCATAAAAAAAATAGGAGATTTTGAAAATTTGCCTAATAGAGCTTTATGGGTAATCAATGGAGGAGTTATGACAAAGAGAGAGAAAGAAAAATTTGGTAGTGTAGCGCAAGCTAAAACAATTGATTTCAAATGGAGATATGCTGGAAAGATTTTTTACGCTTCTCATAAATACACAAAAGTAAGCGGAGGTACTCAAGGCTCTCAATATAAAGATTTACGCTCCTTTATAGTAGAAGCAAATAAATCAGTTCAGAGAGATACTTTTTTTATTGCTATTGCTGATGGAGAATTTTACCAACAAACAGATAAGGAAGCGGGAGTTAAACGTATTCAACGATTAAAAAATGAAGCTAATAGAAAAACAGTATTTTCTTGCGCAATCAATGAGCTTGAACAGTTATTACAAGATATTTAAAAGAAAATATAAATTTTAAAATGTTTTATTCTTTATATCTAAAGCAGATTTTAAATCATTTGATAAAGCTTTTTTATAAGTCTTCAATCTTTAGGTTTTGTAATTATTAAAACCATTGACAAAAGATAGGATTAAGCTTTAACTGTGAAAATACATAAACTAAAGCTGTAAAAGCTTGCTAAAGGAATTTTAAATATAAGAGTGAGATTATGAAAGACGAAGCCTTACGCTACCATAAGAAAAAACCAGAAGGAAAACTGGAAATACAGCCTACCAAAAAAGTGGATTCGGAATGGCAGTTGTCGCTGGCTTATAGCCCAGGAGTAGCCGAGCCTTGCAAAGAGATAGATAAAAACCCTCAAAAAGTGTTTGATTACACAGGGAAGGGGAATTTAGTTGCCGTGGTTTCCAACGGAAGCGCTGTCTTGGGTTTAGGCTCTATCGGGCCTTTAGCGGCAAAACCTGTCATGGAGGGGAAGGCGGTTTTATTTAAAAAATTTGCAGGAATTAATGTTTTTGATATTGAAATTAAAGCTAAAACTGTGGAGGAGTTTGTTGCTGTTTGTAAAAGTTTAGAGCCTACTTTTGGCGGTATCAATTTGGAGGATATTGCCGCTCCTGAATGTTTTGAAATTGAAAAAATTTTAGAAGAGGAAATGGATATTCCTGTCTTCCATGATGATCAGCATGGGACAGCTATCATCGCTTCATCAGCTTTTTTAAATGCCTGTCATTTGCAAAACAAAAAGATAGAGCAAGTGAAGGTGGTCTTTAGCGGAGCGGGAGCGGCCGCGATTTCTTGCGCAAAATTTTTTCTCTGTTTGGGTGTCAAAAAAGAAAACCTGATCTTATGTGATTCTATAGGCGCTATCTATAAGGGGCGGACGGAGCGGATGAACAAATACAAGCAGGAGTTTGCTATTGAGACAGAACATAGAACATTGGCGTCAGCTTTAAATAAGGCGGATGTTTTTGTTGGTTTAAGCGCAAAAGATGTCCTCACTCCTGATATGTTAAAAAGCATGCCTGAAAAGCCCATAGAGATAGCAAAGGCTAACCCTCAACCAGAAATTCATCCTGATCTGGCTAAAAAAACAAGGTCTGATGTGATAGTCGCGACAGGGCGGAGCGATTATCACAATCAAGTGAATAATGTTTTAGGCTTTCCTTTTTTATTTCGCGGGGCTTTGGATGTCCAAGCTAGATATATCAATCAAGAGATGAAGCTGGCAGCCATAAAAGCGCTGGCTGATTTAGCTAGAAAGACAGTGCCTCACAGTGTTTCTAAAGCTTATGAAGGTGAGGATTTTCAATTTGGCCCAGACTATATCATCCCAAAACCTTTTGATCTGAGAGTCTTAACCAGTGTGGCGCCAGCCGTTGCCAAAGCGGCTATGGACAGCGGTGTGGCGAGAAAGCCCATTAAGGATTTTAAAGCTTATGCGCAGGAGTTAGAGACTTTTCAAAGTGAGAGCCGGGCTTTTGTCCGAGGAGTGATCAATCGTGTGGCCGTCTATAACTCAAAATCTAAAAAGCCTGTGATATTTTTACCGGAAGGGGAGAGTAAAAAAGTATTAAGCGCGTTAAATACAATTTGTCAGGAAAAAATTTTAGAGCCTGTTTTGATTGGCTCTTCAGATAAGATCCAAAAGGCCATTTCAAAATTTAATTTTACGCATTTAAAAAAAGCGCAAATTGTCTCTCCTCAACAAGCCCCTTCTTTTAAAAATTTTGTCCATGAGTTTTATAATATGAAAAAAGACAAAGGATTGAGTTTAAAACAAGCGGAAGAGCTGATGAGTCAAAATAATTATTTTGGAAGTATGGCTGTGTATAAAGGCTTAGGAGATGGCTTGCTCACAGGAGCCACTGACAGTTTTGTCAATAGTGTTTTGCCGTCTTTAAGGATTGTAGGCTCGGCTCAAAGAGGTGTTGTCGCGGGAGTCAATATCGTTTTGTTAAAACATAGAGTGTTATTTTTTGCCGATACGGCCTTTAATATTGATCCCACAGCCGAACAGTTGGCGCACATTGCTATTTACACTTCTCAAATGGCGCAATATTTTCATATAGAGCCGCGCATCGCTTTGCTGAGTTTTTTGAATTTTACAGATAAAAAAGATCAACTTGGATCTCCTCTTAAAATGAAAAAAGCGGTTGAGCTTATCAGGCAGTGGAAGCCTAACTTGCAGGTGGAAGGGGAATTGCAAGCCGATATTGCTGTCAATAAGGATCTGGCGCAGGAGCTTTTTCCAAAGGAGACTTTAAAAAAAGGAGCGAATATTTTAATTTTTCCCAACCTAGATTCAGGAAATATGGCCTATAAACTGGCCCAGCAGTTAGGGCATGGAGAAGTGATAGGCCCGCTGTTAGTGGGAATAAAAGAGCCTATCAATATTGTGCAAAGAACCTGCACTGTGGAAGACATCATTAACTCTTTAGTTTTAACAGCTCTTAAAGTGCATGCCTACCGGCAGGCTAAAACTTAGGTTTAATAAACCAACTCATATTGATCTTGTTAAGTTTTCCTCTCTTCTGTCATTTTCGCGAAACTTGTCCCCGCGAAAGCGGGGAGCCTGTCCTCATGGAAATGAGGACGGGAGTCTAGTTGGAACTGTTAGTTTG